>QJVU01000214.1 GCA_003235605.1 Planctomycetota bacterium
GTGAAATGTCCGTTCCCCCGCTCGTTGGCCTTTCTGTCGTGGCTCGTCAACCCACTCGCGTTCCTGGTCCGGAGCTCCCGCTTCCTGATTCGGACTTCGATGCTGAGCGCCGACTCGCCGCGGTCGTTGGTGGACGACGTGCGCTCCGCGATCAGCCAAGTCGCTCCCGCGGTGCTCTCGAGGCGCGTCCAGTCCATTCTCGGTGTTGACGTCGTCCACGAGCTCCGAGAACTGTCCATTCCGGTCCTGTACCTCGCTGGAGCCGGGGATCGTATGGTGGGGCGGAAAAGCGTGGACCTCATTCTTCAGACCAGGCCTTCGACCCTGGTTCGGACCCTCGACGCACCTCACCTCATCTTGCAGGCGCGGCCCCGGGAAGCGGCGAAGGTAGTGCTGGAGTTTGTTGCTTCGATCAAGAGCTGAAGCCGGGACGAGTGGTCGCGGGAGCTCCGTCCGCGTAGACTGTTGTTCGTGTGCTCCGGCTCACCTTCTCGGAACGCAATGACCATGTTCACCAACCGCCTGCTCCTCGTCGGCCCACTCCTCGCTTGCTCTGTTGCCACTCCGATCGCAGCCCAGCTCCAGGTGTACCCGTATACCGAATCTGCCGTCGGCGTCTACGCCACCGACGGCAAGACACCGGCCCTGAACTTCAAGCCTGCGAACTCGCTGTTCCCCAACACTGACCGGAAGTTCTCAGCAACTGCACCCGGCGTCGTGGCCGGGGTTCAGACGCACCGGGTCCTGACCAGCCGGGGTTTCCGGATCCGCGAGTTCTGCTACGTCGGTTCCGGGGCGACACAAGGGGCCGGTGGCACGACCGCCTCGACGCTCGTCAGCAGCATTACCCAGGGCGTGCATTCCTACATCCTCAACGTCCGCGGCACGACGACCTCGACCCTGGTCGTCACGATGACGGGGAGAAAGACCGGCAACGGGCAGGTAACGGTGACCGTGGACATCGGTGCCGACAAGCAGGTCGAGTTCTCCCAGTCTGCGACCGGCGCGTTGGGGACGACCGTGCGCAAGACATTCTCCATCAGCGGAGGTTCGCCAAATCCGGTTCGAATCACCGTGAACGGCTCGGCTTCCTGGACCCAGTCAGGCAGCAGCTATGACATGACGGTCATGGCGTGGGTCCAGAACCCGGTGAGGAAGGACTGCTTCCTGAGCCGGTACGCCAGACCTTGCGGCATGGTGGATCTGATGGGCATGGACTCGCCGTCGTCGACCACCCTCCACTCGCTCACGCTCAACCTGACCGGCGCTCCTCCCAACGCGCCGGCGCTGATCGGGATCGGCGCCGGACTGGTCGATCCGGGGTACACCTTGCCGGGCATCCCGTGTCCCGTGGTAGTGCTCCCAGCCGCGTTCCTCTACCCCCGCACCGACGCCTACGGCAACGCCACGATGGTCTTCAACATCAACGCCAAGCTCAAGGGGACCGTCCACCTCCAGGGCGCGGTTGCGGATATGACAGGCAACACGACGCGGATGACCAACGGTCTCCGCATCGACTGCATGGACTGATTGCATGGACCGGGTGCGGCAATCGCTCTTGCGGCCGCTGTTGCTGTTGCTACCGCTCACGCTTGCAGGCACTGGGAAAGCCAGCTGCGCACCATTGCCTCGGGCTTCTGCGCCCCTTGGCCCATCGAACCTCCCGGGGATGGCTCCAGAATCGACGATGAGACTCGTGCATCCCTGCGGCACCGACCCCGGCGAAGCCGTCCACGTGGTCTGAAGCGTCCGGATGGTTTGGACAGGGGAGGAGGGTGGCTCGATGAAGGATCGACGGAGATCATCCTGCGTGTTCCTGGTTTCTGCAGTTCTGTGCTGGAGCGCCTGCTCTGGTGGCGGCAGCAGTGGTGGAGGCGTGGCGACGGTGATCCCGGGCTCCGGCGTCGCAGTAGACGAACACCGCCAAGTCAGCGGGTTCACGCGTGTGGTCTATGCCACTGAGGGCCATCTGCACATCGTGCAGGGCTCCGTTGAGGCGCTACGCATTCATGCCGAGGACAACCTGCTGCAGTACCTGAGCACCACGGTGCAGGGCGGCACGCTCCAACTGCGCACGACGGGCTCCGTGGACCTGAGGCCCTCGCAACCGATCGAGTTCTTCCTCACCGTCCAGTCCCTCGGCGGCATCGACTTCCAGGGGATCGGCGCAATCGACGCGACCTCCCTGAGCACGACCCGCCTCGCGGTGACGTGCTCGGGGATCGGTGACGTGACCCTGGCCAACCTGGACGCCGAAGAGCTCGTGGTCGAGCTCGGCGGGATCAGCACCGCACGGGCCTTCGGTACCGTGGATCAGCAGACCATCACGCTCCCCGCCTTCGGCTTCGGCGCGTACGACGGCCAGGGTCTGCAGAGTCGCGAAGCTCATGTGTACGTGCACGGGCAGGCGGATGCCACGGTGCGGGTGAGCGACCAGCTGTTCGCTACCGTAACCAGCAGCGGCTCCGTCTACTACATCGGGAGTCCGCGGGTCGACGCCAAGATCTCCGGGACCGGTCGGGTCTCGAAGATCGGTGCCGACGCCCTCCGGGCTCATGAAGCCGCGTGCTCCCATTGACCGGGCGGCGGGATGGCGGGATGATGGGCAGTCCCATGCATACACCAACCACCTTCGTCCTCTCCTCCCTCATTGTCGCCTCCCTTGCCGCACCCTCGGGAGCCCAGATCTACCGGCAGACCTTCGACGGTCCGAAGCTGCCGTCCGACTGGACCGTGCAGAGCGGAACATGGTCCATCCAGGGTGGCCGTGCTGTCCAGTCCGTGGCCACGACCTCCTACATGACGCTTCAGAACTTCTCACTCCTGAACTGCGTGGTCGAAGCAGACGTCTACTGGGGCGGCACCAGCGTCCAGCTCGGCGGCGTGGCGGCGCGGCACGGCGGGACGTCCACGGAGAGCTGCGTCATGGGCAAGGTGCAGTCGAACGGTTCCACGGTCCAGGGCTTCGACACGCTGTGGAGCTATGAACGACCTGGAGGCGTCGTGGCACGGACCGGTATCACCCCGCTCATGTCGAAGACCCGCGTCCGGTTGCTGGTTGTTGGCAACCAAGGTTGGCTCCAGTGCGACTCGACCCAGGATGGGATCTTCGACATACAGCTCGGGGCGAAGACCTATTCGACCCACAACGCTGCCGGCCTTGTCGGCATCAATGGCTACAACGGCAACTCCACATGTGCCGTCGACAACTTCGCCCTCTACAACGCGGTGTTGATGCCGACCGGGAGCTCGATCCCGAAGATCGGCACCACTTTCAAGATGACGCTTACGACCCAGGCTACGTCCGTGACCCCCTTCATCTGCGCCCTGTCGTTGAGCAACGGTGGCACCAAGAACGGCCAGTTCGGGGGCATCCCAGTTGGCGGCGGCAGGTACGTGCCTCTGGGCGTGGATCCGCTTCTTGACGCGTCGATCGCGTTGGCAGGCTCGCTGGGCCTCGCAGGCGTGACCGACTCGACCGGCGTCGGCGCCCCGAGCTTGCAGATCCCCAACCTCACCTCACTGGTCGGTCTCGGCGTCTATTGCGCGGGCGTCACCTCGGGCTTCGTGAACATCTCGAACGATCACTACATCAAGTTCGTCCAGTAGGCCTCCACCGTGGGCATGTACCGTGGGTAGCTACTTGCCTGCCCACAAGAAGCGCAGCGGAGAACCGCTG
>QJVU01000535.1 GCA_003235605.1 Planctomycetota bacterium
CCTGGAACCTGCCGGAGAGCTCCGGGCGCATCCGGCGCAGATCGAACTCGGAGTCCCGTCCCCGGTTCTTCTGGTAGACGTTGAGCCCTACCTGGAAGAGACCCTCCAGGGCAACCTCGTTCCGGCCGTCCGCGGAACGCAGGTAGAACCCCTCGCCGTATCCGAACTCGAAAGCAGTCTTGTCCCTTGGTTCTGCTGGCCTTTCCTGCGCCTGGCGGCGCCCCGGGTCCTGGGCCTGGAGCCAGGTGGCTGCTGCCAGCAGGGACACGGCCACCATGCGCATGAGAGCGTCTGGAACCACGGACGGCATCGGGACGAGGTCTCTTGTCTCGTTGCGCCTAGTGCATCTTCCGGTTCACGACCAGGTCGTCGAACGAGGTGGCCGCATCCGCCTTGGTCCAGAGTCCCACGCCGCCGGCACCGGGAAACGTTCTGTCGGTGGCCTTCAACAATGCCTTGCCGTCGAGGGCGCACTCGATCTTGTCCCCGTCCTGTTCGATCCGGATCGTGTGCCACTGCGCCGGGTCGGCCTTGACCCGGGCACTGTCGAGCTGAACGCGCCGGCGGTCCTTGACGTAGTAGAGGCGGAAGTTGTCCTCCAGCGGGTTCCAGCGGGCGATGTAGTAGTTGTCCTTGTCCCGCACCCTCCAGATCGGGCCGCCACCCTGGTCTTCGCTGCCGGTTCCCGCCTTCACCTTGACCTCGATCGCGCCGTTCTCGAACCTCACTTGGTCCGTCCAGCACAGGTTGAACGTGCCACCCGAGCCTTCCCTGGTGTCCGTGAGGGCCAGGACGTTCGGCTTCGAGGGCGCCGTGGCATCCGCACGGACGACCCATGTCGCCACCGGTCCTCGCTGCCGCGTGCCTTCGACCTTGAAGCCCTCGGGTATCCCACCGGACGCGACCTCATCGAACCGCCACAGCGCGTGGGCAGCCTCCTTGCTGCCCTTTCCCGCCCTGGCCTGTGCATCCAGCGCTGCCTTCAGGCCATGCGCCAGATCCTCGACGGCTCCGACGCCCCAGAAATGCAGGAAGAAGACGCGGGGCTCCTCATGGACCATGTGGTTGTGGACGGCAGTGATCTCGATGTCGTGGGTGGCAAGCGCCTGGATCACCGGCGCAACCTCGTGCGAGAGCATGGTGAAGTCGCCTGCAACCGCCGCCCGCTCCGGCGTTCCCTGGAAGGCCATCCACGTGTTGAATCCGGAAAACGTCGACACCGGCACGCCCATGTCCCGCAAGTCGACGTCCGGACGGCCGATCACGATCTTGTAGACACCCGCCGAGGACTTCCCGGAATGGCCGACCATGCGTGCAACCGCATCGCCATCGATCGTGCTCGCAACCGACCGCTCGCGTCGAGTGAGGCCCTTTGCCCGCCGCAGGTCCGCAACCTCGTTCAGGACCGTCCGCACCCCATGGGCGAGAGCGAGCGGCGCGCCCATCCCGCCGACGTGCATGAACATCAGCTTGGGTGTATCCCGGAGGAAGTGGTTGTGGATCGCGGTGATCTGCAGGCCTGCCGGGATCATCACCTTCTGGACGGACCGGAACTCGTCCTCGAGCAGGACGATGTCGCCCATGATCATGGCTCCCGCGCGCCGGGGCATGAAGACAACCCAGGAGGTGGTACCCATCGGCGGGACGATCGCGAAGCCGTCGCTCTTGATGTCGAGGTCGTTCTGTGGAACGGCGATCTTGTACTCGCCGTCCAGGAGCGTCCCCTGGATACCGGTGATCTGGACGATCTCTTCCACGGGGAGAGAGGGAGCGAAGGAGAGCCCGATGACCCCGGTCGCCTTGTCCATGTCGCCGGTGCGGTCGTGGGTGGACACCGCCATGCGATAGGTTCGCGCGGGATCGAAAGGGGTGTCGTCGGGATGGCCGGTGTCGAGGCGGCGCTCGAGCTCCAGGGTCCACCAGCCGTTCGCCCAGACGCCCTTGGCGCGTACATCCGCGGCGCTCCCGCTCGGCGTTCCCGGGAGGTACTGGGGTACCCGGTCCCCCTGGTAGTCCTTGGGCGCGGGCTGCTTGGTCTCGAGGGTGTCGCCGACGTCTTCAGGTCGGGCGATCCAGATCGTCTTGCCGTTCCGGGCGGTGTACGCCTTCGCCTTCCCCGGCGGCTTCTCCAACGTGTAGCGGTGGGACTTGTCCATGGCATGCCCTTGCGGATTGGTCCGTGTCGCCTTCCAGTGCCAGACGTCCCATGTGGCAGGCTCGCCGGAGAGCATGTCGCCGCTGAAGATGCCTGAGTGCTCGAAGGCCACAGCGAGCATGTCCTCCCGCTCCGGCCCCTCTTCATAGCCCTTCTTCGCCGCCCGCCAGACCCAGGGCTTGTGGAACACGTCGTCCTTGGTGTCGTCCTGCCACCGGACCAGGAGGTAGATCCGCGTCGCCGTGTGCACGGACTTGATCACGACCGGAGTCGTGCTCGCCCCGGGCTCGGGCCACACCACGCGCGCCATCACGCGCAGTGGCCGCGCGCGGTCCCACGCTGCATCGGTCGCCTGGCCGTCCACCGAGGGAGCCTGCGCCACGGAGAAGGACTCCAGCCGCCACTTTGGTTCGTCAGGGTGTTGTGCCCCCGCGGAATGCGATCCCAGGAGCCCGGCAGCGACGAGGAGAACTACGAGCGGTTGCGGGGAGGTCATGGCCCATATCATGAGACAACTCGCCGGCGGTGAGGGACTTAACGTTTCCTGAATTCCCGGTCAGGTCCTTGCCGCGACCCGCCGGGGTCCGTGCCCCTCCACGTGGTCTCACGCCAGCGCTATGCTCCGTCCACGAGGCCTGTCCTGCGAACCACCATGCAAACCACCGTGCGAACTGCCATGGAATCCACTTCTCGTACCTGGACCGCAGTCCTTGCAGCCGTCCTCGCGGCGGTTGTCTCCCCCACCAGAACCGTGGCCCAGGATGACGTTGCCGACGTCAAGTCACAGGACATCCTCCTGGGCCAGGACAAGAACAAGCGCTACTTCCGGATAGGGCCCAAGAAGGAACAGAAGAAGTACGGCCTGGTGGTGATCATGCCGGGGGGCAGCGGCAGCGCGGAGTTCCATCCGTTCTGCAAGCGCATCTACAAGCACGCCGTGCCGGACGAGTACGTCGCCGTGCAACCCGTCGCGGTCAAGTGGAACGAGAAGCAGGAAATCGTCTGGCCGAAAGCCAAGGACAAGGTCAAGGGCGCCAGATTCACCACCGAACAGTTCGTGGAAGAAGTGATCGCCGACGCCGCAGAGTGGGTCACCATCGATCCCAAGCGGGTCTTCGTCGTTTGCTGGTCGTCGAGCGGTCCGGCGGCCTACTCCCTGTCGCTGACCAAGAACAGCTCGCCGACCGGCTACTTCATGGCGATGTCGGTCTTCAAGAAACAGTCGCTGCCGTCACTGAAGACCGCCAAGGGCAAGGCCTACTTCATCTACCACTCCGAGCAGGACAAGATCTGCCCGTACCGCATGGCCAAGGAGGCCGAGGAGCTCCTCACCAAAGCAGGCGCCAAGGTGGAGTTCCTGGACTACCAGGGGGGCCACGGTTGGCGCGGCCCCCTCTATCGGGACATGGAGCAGGGTCTCCGATGGTTGGAGAAGAACCATTCCCGGCCGCCCAAGACCAAGCGACAGAACGCGAAGCAGCCGAAGGCGGTGGAGGCCAAGGAGTCCAAGGCTGCGTCCAGG
>QJVU01000073.1 GCA_003235605.1 Planctomycetota bacterium
AGACCATCACCTGGGTCGGCGGTGACAAGCCGGATGGCATCCTCTAGGAGTACATCGCCGAGAATGTACACGAGATATCCCAGCAGGCCGGCCGGCGCGCCCGCGAACTCAAGGACGTCGGCGAGACACGGCGCATGGGCTGCTATGACTGCCACAACCGGGTCGGACACGAGTTCACAACGCCCACACGCGCCCTCGATGAGGCTATGGCGGAGGGCACCATCGACCGTGGCCTTCCCTATATCAAGAAACTCGGGCTCGATATCGTTAGCCAGAGATACGGTACCGTCGCCTCCGCCTACGATGCCATCAACACTCTGCGCGTCACCTACCACAGCGAATACCCGTGGGTCTTCTTGGAACGCCCAACCCAGCTGCAGGACTCGCTGGATACCCTGGCCTCTATCTACGCCCTAAACGCCAACCCGGAGATGAACGAGGCGAGTTCCGACTATCCCAGCTACATGGGACACATCGATTCCGCCGGCTGCTTCCGCTGCCATGACGGCGGCCACTACAAGATCGTAGACGGCGCCCTCAGCGACGAGCCCATTCCCTCTCGCTGCTCTCTCTGCCACACTTTCCCCTCGTCCGGCGCCGCTGTGACCAATGTCATGATCGGCATCCCACCGAAGACGCACGAGAACAACCTCTGGGTGTTTGAGCACAAGGACATGGCTGGCTCACTTGATGTGGGCAGCACTTCCTGCAACGCCTGTCACAGCCAGACCTACTGCTCCAACTGCCACAACAGTGGCGCCACGTCCGTCAAGCACGACGACATGTACTACGATCACGCCAACGTCATTGCCGGTGCCGGCCAGCAACCCTGTGCCTACTGCCACCAGCGCCCCTTCTGCGTCCGCTGCCACGAGGCAGACAAGGACAAGATCTTCCCCCGCAGCGACGAACTCACCTTGACGCACCCATAGCTCGCGCCACGCCTGGTTGTTGCGGCTGCACAGCCCGACGGTCTCGGATGGAGTCCTGCGTCTACTGGTGCCCTGGGGGTCCGTCCCGCGCCCTAACGGGGCCTCTCGGCGATCGGCACCGCTTCAGGTTCGGACAGTGCCAGCGTGATAAGTCCGCCCATCCTGTCTACGACGTACAGCGTTCCCCCCGTAATCCGCAGTCCAGCCGGCGCCTGGAAGATCGAATCCGACGTCGCATCATCCTCGCTCCGCCGCCCGATCATCCCCAGGTACGTCCCGTCGGCGGCGAACACCTCCACGGCCGCCTTCAGACCGTCGCTCACGAACACCTGTCCCTCTCGGTCCACCGCCACCCCCTTGGGTCGCGCCAGGCTGCCCGCCGTGTCACCCAGCTTCCCGAACTCGTCCGAATAGGCGCCCTCCGGCGATAGCTTCACGACCCGGCCGTTCAGCGTGTCTACTACATACAGGTTTCCCGCCTCGTCCGTCGTCAGCGCGGACGGCACGTTGAATCCGTCGTGCCCGCCCGCCCGGGAGCCCGTTCCCGCGGCCGCGGTCAGATTACCGTCCGAGTCCAGGAGCAGCACCCTGTGGTTGTTGGCATCCGATACAGCAAGGCCGCCGGTCTTCAGGACGGCGATTCCGATCGGCCTTGGCGCCAGCGTATCACCGGGACCTGGGGCGAGCGTCAGCGTCTTCTCCACGGTCCCGTCCAGCCCCATCGCGACCACCTGCGAGGCCATGGAGTTCGCAATGTACAGCCGCTCACCGTCCGTCGCCAGCGCCATCGGGCCTGCCAGCCCTGCTCCTTCGCCCAGTGCGCCTGTCACCGTCCCGGACGCGTCTAGCTTCAGGACGCGGTTGTTGCCGCTGTCCAGCACGAAAGTGGCCCCGCCGGCTTCCACCGATGCTGCCGGAAACATCCAGTCCCCGCCTCCGGGTTGCGGCAGCTCGGCCCGCAGCTCGGCCGGGTATACAAGGTGAGATATCCCCAGCACCGGCAGCCCTTCGTGCTCTTCCCCCGCGCCGTGCTCGCCGGCCGGCAGGAAGGCGACGGCCCCCAGCGCTGCCCCGGTCACCAGCAACGCCAGCACCCCCAACAGACGGAGTCCCAGGCGGCTTTCAGATGCCTCTGCGTAAGGCCCGTACGGTGGCGACTGATATGCGTCCATCGCTGGTCCTACTGCCTCGCCCGGTAATGGCAGTTCTGGCACAGGGGCAAGAACTCGTCGTGGGTCGTTGAAATCCCCAGCGTGTTCATCTTGGTCTCCGGCACCCCACCGTGCGGAGCGTGGCAGGTCAGGCACTGCACGTAGCTTCCCGGTTCCGTCCCTGCGGCGTTCCACAGACGCGTCCCATGGTAGTCGCCGGCGCCCGGGTCCCACGTAGTGTCCAACGGCTCCTGTTCCAGCACTTCGATATCCACATTAGTGGGATGGTCTTCCGGCCCTGCGTCTGCGTGGCAGTTCTCGCAGAAGCCTGCGCCCCCTGAGTGCTTCACAAACTTCCCGTATCCCTCATCATGCGGGTCGTGGCACCGGTCGCAGTCCTGTCCCTTGAGCCCTGGAACGCTGAGGTGCTCGGGATATCCCTCGGCGAACGCGTATCGGCCCACCGTTGCCACTGTCCCGTCGTGGCAGCTGTAGCAAAGCGGTTTAAGTCCCGAAAATTCCTCCTTCGGGTACGGGTCTCCCGCCCATAGCAGCTCCCCGTCCGACTCCCGTGGTATGTGGCATGACACGCAGGACTCGTTGCCCGGCGTCGCCACGTCGTGCGGCGTCCCTGAGACGTCCTTTCGCTTCTCTGCCAGTACCAGCCCGCCGCCGCCCAGCACCGCGGCGGCCAGCGCGATAACGAGTCCCGCCTGGATCAGCCGCAGCCCATGCATGGACGTTACCTAGCGTCCCGTCCTGTCCCAGACGTCGCCCCGCAGTGCCGAAGCTGCCTCCCAGGCCTCCCGGCCGGTCACGTCAGGCTCCGGGTGCGTGATTACGTCGTCGACCTGTGGCCGGTCCCAGGGCGGGATGATATTTGCCAGCACCGAGAAGATATAGAACGGCAGGAGGAGGAACAGCACGGCCGCGGCCACGCCCTCTCGCCCCCCTATCGGCGGTGTGTAGCTTACGAACCCGCGCAGGCTCTTCGATATCTCCTGCCCCCCGATCACCACATTCCATCGCATGGCGAACACCCCGACCACCACAAGCGCCGCCGCCAGCAGTGCCACCTGCGTGAACCTCTCCGGCTTCAGGCCGTACGAGAGGGCCAGGTATGCCAGGATGACCAGTGGCACGAGCGATCCCAGGAATATCTGCACCCCGAAGTAGGTAATCGGTATCTGTTGGGTCATCAGCGTCGAGATCGCCTCCCAGCTCTCCTCCGCCTCGTAGGCCATGCTCAGCACTTCCAGCCCCTCAATCGCCAGGTCAACGGCCAAGAACCCCAGTAGCCACTTCGTCATCGCGGCCACGCAGTCGTGGTCCACCTCTCTGCCGCGGAGCTTTGATACAACGATGTACATCACTATCAGCAGCGCGATCCCCGAGACGATCGCGGATAGCAGGAATATCACCGGCATCAGCGGTGTCGACCACCACGGGTTCGCCTTGATCGCTCCGAACAGGAATCCGACGTACCCGTGCAGCATCGCCGCCGAAGGGATTCCCACTCCGGCCAGCACCTTGATCAGCCTCTCGTCCACCTCCCGGTCCTCTTCCGTGATCTTTGTGACCCCCAGCGTCGCGATCTTGCACACCAAGCCTCTGATACCGCCTGCGTTGCGGGCGTAGTGGACAATGTCCGGGCGGAATACGAGCCAGACCTCAACTGTCACCAGGATCAGGTAGAACAGCCAGATGTACCCGAATCCCGCCATCGCGGATGTTGGGTTTGGCGTCAGGAATATCTGGAAACCACGCTCCGGCCGGCCCAGGTGCGCCTGCAAAGCGAGCGGCGCCACCAGCAGGAACGACAGCGCCACTAGGAGCGACATCGCCGCCACTGGCTTCAGCGCCTTGATGTTGAACACGTGGTACAGCGACGACACGACGAACGCTCCCGCCACCAGCCCAGTGATAAACGGGTACAGGACGATCAGGATGCTCCACTGGATCTCCGCCTCGTTTGGGTAGATGAAGCCTTCCACCGGCACGCTACCTCACCGCCTCGTCCAGCCCGATGTACTTCGTTTTCGGCTTCGTGCCCAGTTCTGGCTTCAGCACCTGTACCCGCTCTTCGGCGAGGATCTTGCTGACAGCGCTCTCAGGGTCGTTCAGGTCCCCGAACACGCGGGCGCCCACCGGGCAGGCATCGACGCAGGCCGGCATCAGCCCCTTCGTGATCCGGTGGTAGCACCACGTGCATTTGTCGGCCACGCCCGATTGCCCTGTGGGCGTCACCTTGCCCTTCGGCACAAGGTACCGCGTACCGTATGGGCACGCCTGCACACAGTAACGGCAGCCGATGCACCGCTCCTGGTTCACCAGCACGATCCCGTCCCGCGTCTTGTACGTCGCCCCGACAGGGCATACCTGCACGCATGGCGAGGCGTCGCACTGGTTGCAGAGTTTGGGCACGAAGAACGACTTCTCAATCTCCTCCGGGTCTACTTCGTCCCCGTCGTTCGGGAGCGGCACGTAGTTGGGCAGGCCGTTCTCGTTGTAGTCCACCGTTGGCTCCACCACCAGCCGCTCTTGGCCGTCCGGGTTGTAGAACCCGTTAATCCCCCCTTCCGGAGAGTCCACCAGCACCTCGCCGTTCTTCAAGAACCGGTACCGCTCCACCCACGTGCGGTTGCACTGGGGCTCCCAGGGCACGTTGTTTTCCAGCTTGCAGGCGCGGGCGCAGAGCCCGCAGCCGATGCACTTCGTCGTGTCCACGATGAACGCCCACGCGTGGTCCTCGGGGTTGTACCGGGCCCACGCCGCGTCCCCCTCGGCGTCAGCGTTTTCCGTCCCGCCGTTGCCACCCGGGATCACGCCCCGAAGCGTATAGACCAGCATGCCGCCGAACGCGGCATGAGTACCCAGCTTAAGGAACCTTCGCCGTGACAGAGCCACCTTACCCGCCCTCCTCCTTCAAGCTGTGGCAGTTCAGGCACATATCCTCAGTCCGGTCCGCGTGGTTCAGCGGCAGTGGCTGCCACTCGCCCGGCCCGTGACACGCCATGCAGGCATTGCGGCCCTCAAGCGTGTGTGCCAGCTCCGGCGGGATCCCGGGGTCGTGCGGGTTGTGACAGGAAGTGCAGTCTGCCGCAACAGCACCCACCTCCGTCGCATGGTCCAGCGGGTCTACTTGCGGGAAGTTCTCCGGCCGGGATTCCAGCCCCGCGTGACACGTCAGGCACAGGTCTCGCGCGTTTGAAAGGACCAGCGTCGCGTCTTCACCGGCCCGTGCTGCCTCGATATGCGGCTTCGTCAGGCCGTGGCAGTCCTCGCACCGTACTCCGGTGTGCGCTGACCCTTCCCAGACCAGGTTGGTCTCCTCGTGGCACTCCGCGCACGACGTCGAAGCCTCGTGCTGCACCAGGCGTGTCGCCCACGCCCGCGGGTTATCCTCGGCCGAAAGGCCGATATACTCGATCGATAGCGTTGTGGCGAACGACCTCACGAAGAGGAACGTAATCACGAGCGCTATCAGCAGAGCGCCGGCACGTGCCAGGTGAGACATAGTACCTCCGTGTACCAAGATCTGACACGAACGTGCCATCCCGCCATGTGGCGTCCGATGGATTTTTGCCCGGCCAAGTGATAGAGCGACTTCAGGCACAGCCCCCGTGTACCTGTTACAGGCGCGGGGTAGGTGGCAAAGGTAACGTATCTCTGAACCGATGGCGGCAGCGGAAAACCTGTGTCTGGAGGTAGAGCGGGCGAGCTTGGCCAGGGCCACGCCGCTCTCAGGCTGGCTGGCTATACGCTAATAAGGGCTCGGCGGCGCCGGTTCCGGCGGTTCGGATAGCTCCAGGACGACAAGCCCCGCAAGGCCGTCCATCACGGTCAGAGTGTTCCCCTCTAGAAGGAGTCCGGCGGGGGCCTCGAACACAGAGCCCTCCCCGGCGTCCTGCGGATCGGCTCTCCCGATCACTCCTAGGTACGCACCGCCCGGTCCGAATACCTCTATCGCTGCTTGGAGGCCGTCGCTGACGAACACTCGTCCTGAAGCGTCTACGGCTACGCCCTTGGGCCTCGCCAGCGACCCCGCCGTATCCGCCAGACCGCCGAACTGAGCAAGGAAGGCGCCACGCGGCGAGAGCTTGATAACCCGCCCGTTCAGCGTGTCCACGACGTACACGTTGCCCGCAGCGTCTGTGGTCAGTCCCGCCGGAACGTTGAATCCATCAACGCCGTCGGCTCGCAATCCTTTCCCGGCCTGTGCCACCACGTTTCCGTTCTGGTCCAGGAAGATGACGCGGTGGTTATCCGCGTCGGAGACAACAATGGTGCCGTCCGGACTGACTGCTATGCCTATTGGCCGTGGGTTCACGTCGCCCGGCTGTCCCTGCAGGGGAATGGTCTTCAGCAGCTGACCGGCAGTGTTCAGCACCACCACCTCCGACGCCAGCGTGTTCGCTACGTACAGGGTTGCCCCGTCTGTCGCCATCGCCATCGGCTGGTTAAGAGCGGCCCCCCACTCAGACGAGCTATCCAGCACCCCCAGCACTCGGTCGTCGTAGTCCATCTTCAAGATACGATTGTTACCCGAATCCAGGACGAACCTGTCTTGACCAATGGCGACGACTCCCGTGGGCAGCAGCCAGCGCTCACCCGCCGGCTGCGCGATGGCCTGCACCACCTCGGCAGGATACACATGTTGAGACACCTTCCTGCTCACCGGTATGCCTGAGTGTGTGGCTTCGATCGGCGGGAAGAGAATCGCCAGCACCGCACCAGCTATGATCAGCAGCCCTACGATGAGCACAAGGAGCGGCCGCAGCCCTGACTCTCGCTTCTCCTCCTCCCACGGACCGAACTCGCTGTCCACCGCCCCTTACCTCTCACTTGCGCGGTTGTGACAACTCCCGCAAAGCGACTCTGAATAACCGACCTCGGCCGTGTAGGGGACCGTCATAATCAGTGTGTCGTGCTGACCCCCGTGCGGGCTATGGCACGTCAGGCACGCTACCAGGTTGCCCGGCCCCGTTCCCTCCGCGTTCCAGAGTCGAGTGCCGACGAAATCCCCCGCCTTCGGGTCGAACGTCGTATCGTCCGGGTATATCCCCGCGGCCGGGGCGTCCACTCCAATCGGATGGTCTGCCGGTCCCGCGCGGAAGTGGCAGTTCCAGCAGAGGTTTGCCTCGTGAGGCATCTTCAGGAACTTGCTGGTCTCCTCGTGAGGATTGTGGCAACGGTCGCAGTCCTCTCCCTCCACGCCCGGCTTCCGCAAATGCTCCGGCCGGTTCGAGTCGAATACATAGCTCCTCTCACGTGTGACCGTTCCGTCATGGCAACTGAAGCACATGCGCTTTTCCCCCGACAGCGGGCCATCCTGGTTCGTCAGTCCCCCTGGCCACAGCAACTGTCCGGCGGCGTCTCGCGGAATGTGACAATAGATGCAGGCCGGTACACCAGCGGATGACACGTCGTGCTTCGTCTGCGCCACGTCCTTCTGTTCGCCCAGCGCCAGCCGGCCGCTGCTCACCAGGGCAAGGGCCGCCAGCCCCGCTACAAGCGCAAGTGCCAGCGCCGCGTTTCTCATGGACTCTCCGCCTCGGTCACCAGAGGTTCATAGACAAACACGCCCGCCAGTTTGTCGGCGACATAGAGATCGTTGCCTTCCACCTTGACGCTGTGGGGCGCCCCGAACCGCGCATCGGTAATCGACCCCACGTATCCACCGTTTGGCGCGAACACCGAGACCATGTGCGCTGCTTCGTCGGCAACGAAGATTAGGCCTTGTTCGTTCACCGCGACGCCCGTCGGTGTGTCAAGGCGTCCGGCGCCGATGGTCTGCAGTAAGACTCCGAACGGTGAGAACTTCTTTATCACCCGGTTCAGGCTGTCGGCGACGTACAGGTTCTCGTATATATCGAGCCCAATGCCGCGCGGCTCGTTGAAACCCTCGGGCTTGGTCGAACGTGCGCCTTCCCCTATCACCCGCCGGTACTCGCCGCTCTCGTTCAGCAAGATCACGCGGTGATTTGCCGAATCGCTGAGCCATATGTCGCCCGATCCGGTCAGGACGATCCCCGCCGTCGCGATCGGCTCTTCCCCTTCGGGGATCACGGGCCGGATCACGTTGTCAACGCTTCCAGACACGCTAACCACAACCACGTCGCCGCTCGGCGCCGCAACATAGAGATGCTCTCCCGACGCATCCATCGCCTGCGAATTCTTGATCGAGACGTCGCCAGTCCGCCCGGCCTCAAGTATGAAGGTCAGGGTTCCCTCAGACGTAACCGTTGCGATTCGCCCGCGTTCCCCATCCAGGATACGAATGCGTGTGCCGTTGAGTGCCACATCGGTCGGCAGCGCAATGGATCCCGGCGCCGGTTGCCCCGACGCATCGTACGTCACCGTCTGTATGTACGAGGTGAGTGTCGCGGGAAGAGGCACCGGATCCGGCAGCGTAATCGGCTGCGTCGGGTCGAATTCTCCGCCTGCTCCGTCCCCTTGGAACTGGGCGCCCGGAGTTGCCAGGCTCGCTTCTTCGGGCTCCCGCGCTCTATTGACAAGCCATGACGCAGGCACCGCTATCGCCACCATCAGTACCACGAGTACGAATAGAATCCTGCCTAGTGGCGCCGGACGGTGCACCTGTCTGTCCCACGGCTGGGGCGCTCGCATCGCTGCTGCACCCGCCTCGGCGCCGGCTGTGCGAATGCCGATGACGGTCGTCAACAACGCGAACATCAGGCTCCCCCACACCGCCAGCACCATTACGCCAACCCCCAGCGGTAGCCACTCCCTGATCGGATCGATTCCAAAGTGCGCCGGCTCGTATGGCGACTCCGCTTCGGCCGCCTCGAAGTGATATGTCGCTTGCGTCGCCGCATAGTCACCCGCGCCGTCGAACCGCACCACCGCCGTGTGCTCACCCTCCCACCTTGGCTGGTACAGCACCGAAGCCATCCCCGTGGCGTCCGAGACGGAGTCCCCCACCTTCATCAACCGCTCACCGAAGATGTTCGTGATGATGTAGAAAGTTATCGGCATGCCCGCCACAGGCGAGTCGTTATCGGTGAGACGCGCCGAAAGCACCAGTGTCCGTTGGCCGGGGCTCGGCTCCTTCGGCGGGAGTCCCTCCAGGTGCATTCCCGAATGTCCGTCGGCGGAGACGTCGCCGGCATACAATGAGCCCCCCAGCAATGCCACCAGCAGAAGTCCGAGGGCGGCCAGGCGTCTCACTCACCACCCGCTTTCCAGCGGCGACGTTTCCCGTGTAGCTTCCGGTGATTCCGGTGTCGCTGCGTGTTCTTTCTCTTCCAGTTCCTCCATCTCATAGATGGACAGGACCGGGAAGAGGCGGAAGAACAGCATCAGCAACAGCGGCACAGCTGCCGCCGCGGCGAGGGTGATGGCGATTTCGACCCGGCTCGGCCAGTACACCCCAAAGTTCGTGGGCATCATGGGCGTCGCCATCGCCGGTACCACGATGAGAAATCGCTTGAGCCACATGGCCACCACCACAAGAGCGGATGCGACGACGATCCAGTTCACGGTTCTCGTTTTCGGGAAAGAGAGGAGCGTGATGGGCACCACCAGGCCGCCAAACACGAATCCCCAGAACAGCGGCGCATATCTCCCCAGCAAGGTCTCCTCAAGGAGCGCGCCCGATCCCTGCCCCTCCACGAATCCCTCCATCTTGTAGCCCTCTGTCAATAGCTCCGCGAACATGAAGTACCCGTAGCCCATCGCGAGGGCCAGCAACATGTTGGCCAGGTACTTGAAATGTTGTTCATTCAGGTAATCCTCCAGCCGGTAGGCCTTTCTGAACCCTGCGATCACGAGGATCACCGTGGCGACTCCGGAGTAGAGTGCTGCAACAACGAAATAAGGTGCGTACATCGTGCTGTTCCATCCTGGCCGGACCGTCATGCCGAACAGCCATGCCAGCACCGAGTGAACCGAAACCGCCAGCGGAATGATCACCACTGCCACTACCGTCATGTTCCGTTCCAGGATGTTCTTCTCTGGCTTCGTGCCCTGCCACCCCAGCGAGAGCCGGTCGTACAGAAGGTTCCGCAACCGGCCTGCCGCGGGGCCCACGTGATCCCTGCAAAACGCCAGGTCCGGTATCAGGGGCAGGAACAGGAAGACGATCGTGGCCGCCATGTACGTGTTCACCGCCACCACGTCCCACAGCACAGGGGACCCAACCTGTCCGTGGACCACCAGATTCAGCATGCGGTCCGGCCGCCCGAGGTCGATGATCGGGAACAATGATCCGATCAGCAACGTAACCAGGGCCATCGCCTCGGCCATACGCACCATTGGCGCCCGCCACGGGGCGTTCGTCAGCCGAAGGATCGCCGAGGTCACCGCTCCCCCGTAGCTCAGACCGATGAAGAACACCATGTCTGTGATGTAGAAGCCCCATGACACCCGCTGGTTCAGGCCCGTCACCCCCAGCCCGTAGTGCAGCTGCTCTAGGAAGGCCACCGCGCCTCCGAGCACGATGATCCCCAGCAAGACCAGGATAGGCCAGAACAACATCCCCGGTGCCACCATGGGCCTCAGGGCTGCTGCGTGAAGCTTGTTTGTCTCCAGGGCGACGGGGCGATCCACAGCGTCCTCAGCTTTCCAGGTCCTGGCCGTGGCCTTTCACGTACCACACCCGCGGACTCGTGTTCAGCTCCTCTTTGTAGCGGAACCCATCGTTCTCGCGAAGGTACTGGTAAAGGTCATATGTTTCGCCGGACCTGTTCGTCATCACTCCGGACACCATGTCCGCAATGTATATCGCGTCCATCCGGCAGGCTTCCACGCATGCCGGCAGCCGCCCCACACGCGTGTAGTGGACGCAGAGAACGCACTTCCCAACGGTACCTCGCGTCTGTGGCACCGGATATTCGGGCATCGGGTTCTCGAACGGTTGCGGCGGCTTCACCTGCTCCCAGTAGTTGAAGTAGCGGGCGTTGTACGGGCAGGCCGCCATGCAGATCCGGCACCCTATGCAGAGCTCCTGGTCCACCAGGATCACGCCTTCCGGGTTCTTGAACGTGGCCCTCACAGGGCAGACCTTCAGACAGGGCGCTTCCTCGCAATTCATGCAAGGCCGGGGCATAAAGACCTTGTTCCCGTGGTGGTCCTCTATTTCGTAGACCTTGATCCACTCATGGTCGTTCGGCAGGTAGTGGGTGTTCTGGCAGGCTCCCGTGCATTCCTTGCAGCCGTCACACCGGCGGAGGTCGATCACCATCCCCCACTGTCGCTCCGTCTCCTCGCGCTGCGATGAGCTGCCCAGGGCGCGAAACGGTCGCCGTGCCAGGCCGAGTCCGCCCAGCGTAAGCGCGGCCAGCCCCCCCAGTCCCTGGAGTAGACGTCTTCGTGAAACCGCCAATTGGCTCCTTGCTAGCGGCCCCCTCATCGCAGCCAGCTACGAGTGCTGAGGCCCTATCACAGGTGCATCTGCACCTACTTTCAAGCTAGAAAGGGTCGCGCTGACGGGCACGTGCCTTGGGATAGATATACGTTAGATACACGGGAGGACATATCGATAGATGGTCTGACCCCCGGGGGTCTACCCTGTTCCCCCGTGTTTTGAGGCCCGCGTGAACTGCCTCTTCTACTTCAGCAGTTGCTCGTAGATTCGCCCTTCTTCGACGGGGTCGTATCCCGAAACGTTCACGTTGTGCAGGTTGATCCCGGCCGCCGCCTCTTCCTCCAGGCGCTCCCGGCACTCCTCAACCGGCCCGATGAATCCCAGCGAGTTCGACAGCTCGTCCGAAACGGCGTCGTATCCGGCCGCCGAGCCTCCCTCTTTCCACGCCATCCGGATCGCGTTTGCCTCGTCCGCGAACCCCATATCGCCCAGCTGCTGGTAG
>QJVU01000682.1 GCA_003235605.1 Planctomycetota bacterium
CCCGCCGCATTACCTGGTCGTTCCGCGTCCAGTTGATCACGTTCTGCGTGATGAAGTTCTTGTTGGGAACGATGAACGTCTGTCGTTCCCAATTGGTCACGTACGTGGATCGGATCGTGATCCGGTCGACGATGCCGGAGGTCTCTCCCACCGCGATGATGTCACCGACCCGCACCGGGCGCTCGAACAGCAGGATCAGGCCGCTGATGAAGTTCGCGACGATCTCCTGCAGGCCGAAGCCCAGGCCCACGGACGCCGCGGTGGCGATCCATCCCAGGGTGGCCAGGTTCACGTCCAGGGAGATCAGCGCGCTGGCATAGGCAACGATGATCACCACGTAGCGCACGAGTGTGATCAGCGCGAACCGGCCCCCGGCCTCGCCGCGCCTGGTCACCACCGAGTCGTAGATCCGGCCGATGTTGCGGGCGATGAAGTGCCCGCCAACCACCCACAGCAGCGCAACGAGCACGTCCCGGGCGGTGAGGACGATCCCTTCCGCCTTGTTGATCTCGAGGAGCTCCCACTGTGCCAGGAACGCCATGACTGGGCTACCGAAGCCCCAAAAGCGGGCCAGCAAGAACGCGGCAACGGTTACCGCCAAGATACCCACGGCGTCCGTCAGTCGTCGGGCGGCGTTGATGGACACCTCGAGCTCCTCGGCTGCGGTTCCCTCAGCCCGCGCCCGGCGGGACGCTACGACACTTATGGTGTGGCTCGCTGCCACGCTGAACAACTTGAAGGCCGCGGCGAGGGCAAACAGTGCCACAAAGCTGTTCGTCAAGTTGCGCATCAGGTGGGCGGCGCCGTTGCGGTAGCCGCCCAGATGCAGCACCAGGACCGCGAGCAACGAGAGCACGAACAGGGGTGCCACGGCCCTCCATACCTGCCGGGCGAGACCATCGGGTTTGGTCCAGCGCTGGACCACCGGCCCTCGGTAGCGGGTGATCATGATCATCGCCAGGGTGGCACACACGAACCATGCGGTCTCCAACAGGCGCGGCAGGCTCACGAGCTTGAAGGGCGGTGCCTTTAGAACGGAAAGCGGCAGATAGAGCAGGACTGCCGCCGACGTGATGAGCCGGATGCTGCGCAGGAGTTGTGCGGCCACATCCTCGGTGACCTCGAGGAAACGGATCGCGACGCCACCTTCCCCCAGCAGCCGATTGGCCACGCCCCGCACCAGGACCACCCACGCGAACACCGTGAGTGCCTGGGTCAGAGGCAACTCCAGGGCCCGCGCAACGTCGAGACGATCCAGCAGCAGGATCGCGATGCCCAACGCCACGGGCACCACGGCCGCAGGCGCCAGCGCCAACAGCAGCGCCCGAAGGCGGGCAGCCAACGTGGGCGCCTCGGGCGTGGTTTCGGGCGCGGTTTCAGGCGTGGTTTCAGGCACTGTTCCGGCAGACGCTGCAGATGCTGCGGTCGCTGCAGCTGCTCCCCTCTTGGGCCAAGAACGAAAGTGCCAGAACCAGAACGACACCAGCAGCAGTGCCACCAAGCCCAACCCGACCCCGTACAACGGACTTCGCTCCAAGGCCTCGCCGACATCGGTCCAGAGGGCCGCGTCGGCGTAGGGCTCGGTGATCCCGTGCAGTTCGTCCCAACCGGTGTCCAGAAGCCTCAGGCTGACCGCATCCTCGGTCTTGATCCAGAACAGCCTCGCGCGGATGAACTCGATGTAACCGTCCAACGACTCGAGGAGCTTGTTCAGCAGTCCGCTCAGCTCGCTGTAGCGTTGCGCAGCGGTCCGTAGCTGTACCTTGTGGGAGTTCAGCACCGCCAGCAGGCCGGCCGAGCCGTTGACGACGTCCTGGTAGATCGCCTTGGCGCGGTCCGGGTCGGCGCGGGCCGCCTGCAGGTCCAGCAGCTGTTGCAGCTCCTTGTTGTCCTCGTCCGGCAACGTGAGGGTCCAGAGCCGGTCCAACACATCCCCCAGTTGCGCCTGGTTGCGACGGGTCGCGGCGCGGCAGGCAGGCAACATCACCTCCACCAACCGCTCCCGCTGTCGCTGGGCACGGAGGATGGTGCGACGCAACACCAGGTCGGCGTGGCGCTCGTAGGCCGCCAGCCGATCATCCAATCGATCCTTCTCCTGGGCCACCGCATCGCAGGCCTGCCGCACATCGGTGACCTGGGCCTTCAGGTCGTCGAGCTCGGTCTTGGTGGTGCTGACTGCGGCCTGCAGCTGGGCGATCTCCGAAAGCACGCTGCGCCGGAACCCCTCGAGGGGGTCCCGCTGGTGCTTGGCAGCGGCGGCCTCCTTCGCGGCCTTCTCCCGCGCGGCAGCTGCCTCTGCCTCGCGCCGCGCCGCTGCCTGCTCGCGCGCCGCAGCAAGCAGCTTGCCAGCGCGGTCGGCCTTGAGCCGAGCCAGATCGCGCTCCATGTGCAGTACCTCGATCAGGGCAGGCCATTGGGCCAGCCCATCGGTGAGGTAGGCTTCGCGCGCTGCCACCGCCTGCAGCTCCCAGTGGGCGGTCGCAACGCGGTAGCGGCTCAACTCGTCTTCGCCGCGTCGCTTGCTGGCGGCCTTGGCCTTGGCCTTCCGATCCGACAGGTCCTGGCGCTCGGCCTGCGCACGCTGGTACTCCTGCGTGGTCTTGGCCAGGATCTGCTGGCACGCATCCCGGTCCCCCTGCGCCTGCTGAAAGCGACGCTCGTACCCGGTCAACTCATCTGCGGTGGCCAGGCTCACGGTTGCGGGGGTCTTCTGCTCCCGCTCCGCATCCAGGTCGCTCGCGGCCTGCCGCTGGCGGGCCCGGACCTTCTCGACAGGCAACACCGCCTGGTGTTCCTTCGCGGTGCGCAGCAGCTCTTCGAGGATGACGATTCGGTGGGAGACCGCCGCCTGCCAGTCTTTCTCGTCCTGGGTCTTCGGATCGCCCCGGCTGGCAAGGCGTGTCCTGGCCTCCTTCAGGGCATCGTTCACGGCAGGCTGGCCGCCCTGGGGCATGGTCTCGGGCTCGTCCTGTGCCTGTAGCGTGGCGGTCAGAACAAGAACGGCGAGCGTCAGAAAGGAGCGCATGGGTTGGAGCTTCCCCACCGGGAGTCGACATCCTAGCAGCCGCAGACGGCCCCGCACTCCCCACGATCGCGGCGAACCGGCCTCCCCGCCGCGGCTCAGTCCGTTCGTCGCAAGGTCACCGTGCCAAGGGCCGTCGTGAGCCTGAGTCGGCTGCCGTCGGTAGAGATCTCGGCAGGCTCGGAGCCATTGCCCAGGTGCAGCCTGCCCGCCGCCAGCTTCCAGGTTCCGGAGATCTGTCTCGTGGCCGGGCCGCTCTCGAACAACAGCAGCGCTTCGCCCTGATAGCCACCGCCGGGCTCAAAGCGGTAGGTGATCTGGAGCACGCATGCCGCGATGTCTCCGCAGATCTCCACGGACTCGAAGGAGCCCGCCAGGTCCTGGGGGACTACTGGCATCCAGGGGCCACAACCCGTCGGCCGGTGGCAGGACGGCAGCCGGTCGGACACCGCCATGGCACCGGGCAACATGCAGCCTGTCAGCACCAGCGACAGCGGAAGGGCAACCACCACAACGGCGCCCAGGCGCCTAGCGCGCACGGGCCACCGCCTTGTTCTGGGGCTCCGACCCCACACGGCGACCCCGCACCGCAAGCCAGAGGGTGATCTCGTCGTGGATCAGGGGGATGCCAAGGGTCCGCGGGACCTCC
>QJVU01000673.1 GCA_003235605.1 Planctomycetota bacterium
GCAGAAGAAGCCGAGCGCGAGGACCGCCCGTTCCTCGACTCCCTGCCAACCTGGATCAATACGACCAACTCGACGGTCTGCAACCTGAGGTGTTTCTTCTGCAACCAGGCCTACGGCAAGGGCGTGGATGTCAAGATGGAGGAAGCCGTCTACCAGCAGGTGGTCGAGGAGCTCTACCCCGCGGCGGAGATCGTGCAGCTCTCGGCCTACGGGGAGCCGATGATGACGCCGCGCATCTACGACAAGTTCGCGGACATGGACCGCTTCGGCGTCAAGTGCGAGATGATCACGAACGCAACCCTGATGAAGGGCGACAGGCTGCTCGAGCGCATGTCTCGCACCATGGGCAACCTCCGGATCTCCATCGACGGCGCCAACGCACAGACCTACAACCGCGTCCGCAGCGGCGGTGACTTCGATCAGGTTTTCAGCAACATACGCCGGTACAACCACTTCCGACATCAACGCCCGAAGGAGCAACAGGCACCGCTACACTTCTCCTACATCCTCATGAGGTCCACCCTGGACGAGCTCCCGGACTTCGTGCGCCTCGTGGCCGAGTTGGACACCCACACGGTCTGGGTAACCCACCTCGTGCTCTTCGAGGAGGAGGCGCGGCGCGAAATGCTCTCCGATGATCCGGAGTGGCGGCGACGGACGAACGAAGTTCTCGCCAGGACCCAGGAAGTTGCAGACGAGCTCGGTCAGGCGGTCGTGCTCCCTGCGCCGTACCTCTGCGAGGACGAGGCAGGGGGAGCCAGCCCGCAGCCCCGACCCGATCCGATCCGCTGCTATTTCCTGTGGCAACGGATGTACGTCGGCCCCACTGGTGACGTCGTACCCTGCTGCCTCGCGGGGATCCACGCCAACGGGAACGTCCGCGGGTCGACCTTCGCCGAGCAGTGGAACAACGAGCTCTACCAGGACATGCGCCGGCGCGTGCACTCGGACAACCCGTACAAACCCTGCGCCACCTGCTACCTGGTGCACCGCGCACCCGAGGGTGCCGAGTACGACTTCACGCAGACGTGATGTCGAGACGCCAATCGCACCCTCGCTTCGACTCTACCCCAACCAGGGAGGCGGCAAGTTCACCACCCCAAACGGAGTGGCATCGGCGTGCGGGTGCGGCCACGAAGATCCGCTAGAGTCTTGCCCGCCCGCGCAGGCGAGGCCATGATCCCCGCCCTTCGTCATGCGGAACCCTCTCGTCCTCTCCCTGTTCCTGATCAGCGCGGTGCTGCCCGCCCAATCGGCATCCGTCACCAACTACGGCCGCGGCTGCGAGCTGACCTCCAACCCGCCGCCGCTGATCCGCGCCAACAACCTGCCGAAGATCGGCACCACCTTCCAGGTCCGGTTCATCGGCCCCAACTCCGTGACACCGGTCAGCCAGGATCAACCGGTGCTGGTCACGGGTCTTTCCTCCGCAGCAGTCACGATTCCGCCGATCTCGTCCCTGCAGCCAGCCAACTGCCAGCTGCTGGTGAACCCGTTGCTGTTCCTGTTCATGCCCAGGTCGGGCTCCGCCTACCTGGGCCAGGTGGACATGCCGATTCCGAACAACCGCAGCCTATTGGGCTTCACCGTCTACCAGCAGTTCGCATCGATCTACCGTCGGTGCGGCAGCGTCGGCTGCGTCGACCAGATGATCCGTGTTTCGGACGGACTCAAGGTCGTCGTCGGCACCTGATTCCCGGGGTCCGGGCAGCGCAGGATCCTCGCGAGCGCCGCCGGCTCCACGATGAATGCCAGCCGTCGCCGTGAGCCGCCAACCCCGTCATATCGGGGCGGTGAGGGGCAGCAGATATCGGTTCGACCGCTGAACACACGCGGCTCCGCGCGTCTCGTCTTCCGGTGTGCCTCCACGGGGGCGCTGGCTATGATCTGGGTCAGATGTCATTCCTGAACCCAACACCCCCTGACAAGCTCGTTGATCAACAAGGCCGTCCGTACTTCCTCTGGGACGTGGACATGACCTTGGACGCGTTCCGTGCAGCACTACGGGACGATGACCCCAATGTGCGGGGTTACCTCGTGGGCAAGCTCATGCGCCAGGCAAAGCCCGATGATGTCTTCACCTTCGTATCAGTCGCCGAGATTCGCCAGCTGTGGCCCAGGCTAGAACGCCATCTCGGCAAGACACGAGAGTTCTGGGTATGGCTCCTCGAGACGTGGAAGGAGCAGGGTGTTGCCTAGGAGCCGACTCACCAGTTTGCAGGAGAAGGTCCTCCAACTGCTGGCTGATGTCGAGCCGGGTTGGACGCTGACCGGCGGCGCGGCCCTTGCCGGTTTTCACCTGGGTCACCGGCCGACGCGAGACCTTGATCTGTTCTGGCGCGATTGCAACGCGCTCGGTGATGTTCCCAAGATGGTCATCTCGCGTCTCAAGGCTGAAGGACTCAGTATTGACGTTCTGCACACCAGCGTCGCGTTCCAACGATTGAAGGTCTCAGATGCGTCGCAGTCGGTTGTCGTCGATCTCGTTGCCGAGCCGGTGGGAGCCATCGAGGACCCGGTCAGTGCGAGTCTCGAGGGCGTCACAATCCACCTCGACTCGTTGCACGAGATCCTTGTCAACAAGCTCTGTGCACTGCTTTCTCGCGCTGAGCTGCGCGACCTGATCGACGTCCGCGAGCTCTTGACCAGCGGCTGTGATCTAGAAAGAGCGTTGGCAGATGCCCCAAAGAAGGACGGGGGTTTTTCGCCGCTGACACTCGCCTGGCTGCTGCGTGATCTTCCCGTGGAGAGCCTCGCGAGCACCGAGGGTGAGCGCGTCGCGGACATGAAACTGTTCCGCGACGAGCTCGTAGGACGACTCACAAAGGACAGCACCCCCGACGTCTAAGCAACCACGCACTGGGCCCTCGATCCCGACAACATCACCGAGCTGTCGGACGGCTCCGGACCAGGAGCTCCTCCCTCCCAGCCGAGCCCTCCTACCCGGCTCATGCCACCAGGCCGCGCCAGGCCGACAGCACTACCGCCAGGCCCGCCATCAACGGATGCACGTCCTTGAACCTGCCGAGCAGCACCTTGATGGCCACGTACGAGACGATGCCGAAGGTGATGCCATTGGCGATGGAGTAGGTGAAGGGCATCGTGATGACGGTAAGGAAGGCCGGCAGCACCTCGTCGATCCGTTCGAAGTCGAGGTCGCGGAAGCTGCGCATCATCAAGGCGCCGACGACGATGAGAGCGGGTGCCGTGGCCATGGGTGGAACGCTGGCCATGACCGGAGTGAAGAACAGGGAAAGCAGGAAGAGCACCGCCACGACCACCGCCGTCAGACCAGTGCGCCCCCCCTCCTGGACGCCGGTGGCGGACTCGATGTAGGAGGTCACCGTGCTGGTACCCAAGAGTGCGCCCACGGAGGTTCCCAACGCATCGGCGGCAAACGCTCGGTTCGCCCGCGGCAGCTCTCCGCGTTCGTCCAGGAAGCCCCCCAACTTTCCGACACCGATGAGCGTGCCGAGGGTGTCGAAGATGTCCACGAACAGGAACGCCAGCACCACCAACACCAGCTGCCCCGAGAGAAGACCTCCGAAGTCCAGGGCCAGGAAGGTCTCTTTCGGCAGGGCGGGAACTGCAAGGAAGTCCTCCGGCGCGGGGGTGATGCCACCGAGCCAGCACAGCAGGGTTACGGCCACGACGCCCAGCAGGATTGCAC
>QJVU01000059.1 GCA_003235605.1 Planctomycetota bacterium
CCCGGCCGGGCCGGGGGCTTCCGGGCCTTCTTCTTTGGGGTGATCCGCAACGTCAGCCGGCGGGTCGAAAAGGCCCGGGCGCGCAACCGCGAGGTGCAGCCAACGAGTACCTTCGATCCCGACGAGCGGAGGCAGGCGCTCGACACCAGTGCTTCCAGGGCGATGGATCGGGCCTGGGCCCGGGCCATGGTGGACCAGGCGGCGGTGCGGCATCGCGAAGCGGCAGAGGCGATGGGGGAGGAGGCGCTTCGCAGGGTCGAGTTGCTCCGACTGCGCTTTCAGGAGAACCTGCCGATCCGCGAGATCGCCAAGCGTTGGCAGATGGATCCCGAGAAGCTCCACCAGGAGTACCGCCGCGCCCGCCGCGAGTTCCGGCGCTTCCTCGAGGAAGAGCTGGCGTTTTCGGGACACAGCTCGGAGGACCCGGATCGCCAGTGGCAGGAGTTCCTTTCGCTGCTGCGATAGCGAGGGTTGGTGTTTTGTGAAGAACGCGTGACCGAAACCGCGGCTTCTTCGAACCTGGGTGGATCCTGGCGACCCGACGACGGAGGTGTCCATGGCCGATCCCCTCGATGATGGAACAAAGGCACCCGACAGTGACGTAGACGACGATTCGCTGGACTTCGTCCTGCAGGACTACCACGACAGGCAGCGATCCCGGGAACTGCCGGACAGCGTCCTCGAGACCCTCACCAAGGAACATGGGGAGATGCCGCCGGTTCTGCTCTGGGGGCCGGACAGCGAAGGGGACGGACCGATGGTCCGGCCGGAGACCACGGAGGAGATGCAGGCGCTGCACCGGCGGTACGAGATCCATGGCGAGCTGGCCCGGGGTGGTATCGGCATCGTCTACAAGGGCCGTGATGCCGACCTTGGCCGGGACATCGCCATCAAGATGCTGCGCAACCGACACACAGCCAACCGGGAGATGGTGCACCGTTTCGTGGAGGAGGCCCAGGTGGGGGGCCAGCTCCAGCATCCGGGCATCGTCCCAGTCTACGAGCTGGGGATGCGGGAGGACCGGCGGCCGTACTTCACGATGAAGCTGGTCAAGGGGCAGACCCTTGCCGCGCTGCTGGCAGAACGGAAGGACCCAGGCGAAGACCTGAGGCGCTTCCTCTCGATCGTGGAGCAGGTCTGCCAGACGATGGCCTATGCGCATTCGCGGAATGTGATCCACCGGGACCTGAAGCCGGCCAACATCATGGTGGGCTCCTTCGGGGAGGTGCAGGTCATGGACTGGGGCCTGGCGAAGGTCCTGGCTGCGGGTGGGGTTGCCGACGAACGCAAGGCAAAGCGCGAGGCCCAGGAGACGATGATCGAGACCGTCCGCAACGAGAGCAACGGCTCGCAGTCGGTGACCGGCTCGGTCATGGGGACCCTGGCCTACATGCCTCCGGAGCAGGCACGTGGCGAGGTCGAGCAGCTGGACCAGCGTTCCGACGTGTTCAGCCTGGGGGCGATCCTGTTCGAGGTCCTGACCGGACGGCCACCGTACGTGGGCGAGACGACGAGTGAGGTCCGGGAGAAGGCCGCAGGGGGCGACCTCGAGGATGCCCTGACGTGCCTTCGAGAGTCCGAGGTGGATCCGGAGCTGGAACAGATCGTGAGGTCGTGTCTGGCACCGGCTCGCAGGTCGCGGCCGAGGGATGCGGGCGTGGTTGCGGCACACATT
This sequence comes from Planctomycetota bacterium, assembly GCA_003235605.1. Next base: position 1,676 of record QJVU01000059.1, read on the forward strand.
GCGGAGTACCTGTCAGCTCTCGAACAACGGGCCCGCAAGGCGGAACTGGCCGCTGCCAAAGCCACGGTGAAGGCGCAGGAAGAACGTCGCGCCCGACGCCTCACGCTCGCTCTTGCAGCTTCCGTTCTCCTTGTCGCGCTTCTCGCGGTCGGTGGCTATCTCTGGGTCCACGAAGCTCGCAGAAGCAGGAGCAGAGACATTGCCCTCAAGGTGGATCAGGCATTGCGCGAAGCCCAACTGTTTCGTGGCAAGGCAGAGGCTTCGGGAATGGATGATCCCATGCATTGGGAGCATGCCGTTGCCGCGGCCAGGCGCGCTCAGTCCCTTGCGCAGGAGATCGAGATCGAGGACGGCACCCTTCGCCGGACAAACGCCTTTCTCGAGGAGCTTCAGAGTCAGGCCGAGCAAGCAACCAGGGACTCGAGATTGGTCAGCAAACTGGACGCGCTGCGCTCGCAGCATGCCATCGACCCCGACACCAACAGGTACCTGACGACGATCCTCGACGCCTTTCGAGACTACGGTCTCGATCTGGTCACCTTGCCTCCCCGCCAGACGGCACAGAGCATTACAAGCTCATCGATCTGCTCCACACTGACGCGATACCTGGAGGGTTTCGTACTCAACTTGCGCTTTGAAGAGAACCAGGTACCCATTGATTGGAAGAAGGTCGCTCAGATCATCAGCCGTGTTGATCCCGACCCCCTCCGGACCAAGGTTCGTGACGCCATGTTCTCGAAAGACCTCGAAGCCCTTCGAGCCATCGCGACATCCGATGAGATCAAGGAGTGTGACCCAAGGCTCCTGAACAACCTGGCGACCACACTGCAGCAGCTAGGTGATCCAACGCTCGCGGTGAGCCTGCATCGAATGGCGCAACGGTTGTCTCCCAGAGACTACTGGATCAACCGCAACCTGGGCAGAGCTCTGCAACACGCGGACCCACCTCAGCTCGACGAGGCTCTGCGCTTCTACACGGCGACCCTGGCCATCCGGGAGACCTGGGATGCGTGGGACAGCCTGGGGGTCATTTTCGCGATGAAGGGACGCTTCGCCGACGGACTCGAGTGCTTTCAAAAGGCAGTCGAGCTGAAGCGTGACAACGGGGCCCTGTTCACGCACCTGGGTCGTGCGTACCTGGAGACAGGGAATCGGCAACAGGCCTTGGAGTGCATGCGCAAAGCGGTTCAGGCGGAACCGGGCTATGTCCATGGCCACGGGTGGCTAGGTCAACTGCTTCTCGAACAACAGGACTACGAAGGCGCCATTGTCAGTTTGAGGAAGGCCGTGGCATTGGACCCGAGGCACTTTACGGCCCAGTTCAACCTGGCGTTGTCTCTCTTACAGAAGGGTGACGTGGAAGCGGCCATACCGGAGTTCCAGAAGGCCGTGAAGTTACGACCGCGCCATGCTCTGTTGCACTTGCGCCTTGGCCATGCCTACGAGCAGACAAGGCAGGTGCAAGATGCGATCGACTGCTATGCGAAAGCGGTGGAGCTGGACCCGAAACTTGCCGGCGCGTACCACAGCCTGGGTGTCCTCCTGAGCAACAAGAAAGGCGAGTACGATGCTGCAATCGAAGCGTTCAAGAAGGTGATTGCTCTCCAGCCCGGAAACGACGTTGCGTATTCCAATCTTGGTGTGACCTATCGCAAGAAAGGCGAACTGGATGCCTCTATCCAGGCCTACCAGGAATCGCTGCGGATCAAGCCTGCGGCGTGCGCATATCATGGCTTGGGACAGACCTACCAAAACAAGGGGGACATGGTAAGGACGATTCAGGCATGGGATGAAGCGGTACGCCTCGAACCCGAGAACCCGCGATAAATATGGGATCTTGATTTGATCTGCTTGGAGACTGGGAAGACGGACAAAGCGATGCGTGTTTTTCGCACCCTTGTCGAGAAACACCCAAAGCATGCGCTCGCCCATTTCCAGATCTCTCAACTTCTTCATCGCGACGGAGACATCGATGGTCAGATCGAGG
>QJVU01000321.1 GCA_003235605.1 Planctomycetota bacterium
TCAACCTCGCGCGCAAGGTTGTAGAGGAAGCGGTCGAGACACCCTGGATCGTGGTGCTCGGCTAGTTGGAGCGCCTGGCGTTTCAGGGATCCCCAGTCAGATAGGAAACCCGAGCGCCACATCGTACCTTGCTCTCTCGACGTAGCGCTCGGTCTACCTGGCCCCGTGTCGTTTGCCCCCGGGAGCCTCCTGGCTCCTGGGGCTCTCTCGTCTCTCTCGTCTCCCGTGCCTCTCTCGTCTCCTTCCCCACCCCTTGGAGCGACAGCACCCTGGGATTCGTTGCGGGCAAACCCAGAAAACACCGCCGCCGGACTTCGGTACACTCCTAAGCTACACGGTACCAAGCAGGTAACTGCCGCCGGGATCCCTTGCCCTGGCCCCGGCGCGCGGCAAGCTTGCGGTTCCCGAACGCCGATAGGAGGCACGATGAGACGGATCGCGCAGTTCGCACTCTTGTTCGCCCTGGCGGTACCTGCCGCCCTCACCGCCCAGGCCACCCAGGTGGAAAGACCCCTGGCCAAGGGGGAGCTGACCGCGGCCACCAAGGAGCAGAGGAAGTACCGCTTCCTGGAGCAACAACGCGCTCGGGCTGTCCAGCGGCAGAGCCAGCGGGAGGTCAAGCAAAAGAGGTTGGCGCAGCGGCAGGTCGAGCGGGAGGCGGCGGGATTCCGGCGGCTGCAGGTGGATGGCTCCCAGGTGCGACCGGAGACGGAGAAGCTGGCGCGGGAGTTGGCATGGCATGACAGCCTGGAGTCCGCTCAGCGGGTCGCCAAGCGCACGGGCAAGCCAATCGTGTGGATCCACGCCCTGGGCAACCTCACGGGCGTGCTTTGAAGCGCTGGTCAGAGCCTGAGGGGCGTGTCCCTTCCGCAAGAACCCGTCTTCTCGCTGCTCAAGTCCGACTTCGTCGTCGGCTGGAAGAACATCATCACCGAAGACTACGTGGGTGAGTCCTTCGGCTACACGTGTGACCAGACTGCGGTGGGCACCACCAACGGTGCCGGTCCCCACAACGTCCAGATCTTCGTGCTGTCTCCGGACCTGACCGTGTTGCACGCGCTGCCCGGGTTCTGGCATCCCGATGACCTGGCGCAGGAGCTCAGGTTCTCCCAGGTGCTCCATCGCCTCTGGCAGGACAAGGGGCGCAGCCGCAAGGAAAAGGACGCCATGTTCACCAAATTGCAGCTGGCGGAGTACAAGAACCACTCCCGCGCCACCACGATCCGGAGTTCATGGCAGGGCTTTGACGCCGCCAACGAGCAAAAGCGGCATCAGGAGGGCAAGCAACGCGACACCCTCCTGACCTCTGTCGATGGCTCCGTTCTGGAGCGGCGTGGCCGGCCGCTGATGAAGCCGATCAACCAGCTCGTGCACGAGCGTATGGCGCAGCGGCCGTTCGTGAAGTTCAAGGACTTCGACGTCGCAGAGTTTGCCGACTACGGCAGGATCCTCTACGACAACAACCGCAAGGTGGACGGCCCGGGAGAGGTGTTCATGACGCCTCGCAAGTTGGCGAAGGCGAAGGAACGAGAGGAGCGACGCAGGCGGGGTCGGGAGCAGAAGCTCAGGGCTGTGGCGCAACGTCGGGAAGCACAACGGGCGCGGCAGGCCAGGCTGCGAGAGTTGCAGAAGCAACGGTCGAAGCGGCGTCGACTCCTCTAGAGGTCCTCCCGCGGCGGAGGCGCCAGACCTCCGAAGTCCCAGGAGCGCGCCTCATGGCGCGCTTTTTGTGTACCGCGCAGGCACTTGCGCCCCTTCCCAAAGGAAGCGAGACTTCGCATGCCGCCAGACCCCGCGGCCTGCCCCCGTTGAACGACGGTAGTCCATTGCTCGCCCCATGAGCAGGAGGTACTCCATGAGACGAGGCCCATACCTCGCAGCGACACTGGCCCTGGCGGCAGCGTCCGCCGCCACCTCAATCGCCACCGCCCAGGCTTCCAAGCCCGCGGGCAGCCCTTCGGCGGGCCCACCGACCGGAGGCATCGTGAGACAGCTGGGGTTCCCCCACGACGACTCCAAGGAAGCTGGGGACGCCAGAGCTTTCCAGCACCTGAAGGTCTCCGGAAGAGATGTGGGCAAGGCTGTGAAGAAGGTCCGTAGGCTGAAGTGGTACTCTTCTCTCATCCCAGCCAGCCGGCGGGCGAAGCAGGAGAACAAGCCGATCGTGTGGATCCAGGCCCTCGGCACACTGAAGGGCTACACCTGAAGCGCGGCGCAGAGCTTGAGGGGCGTGTCCCTTCCTGACGAGGCCGTCTACCCCATGCTGCAGTCCGATTTCGTCCTGGGTTGGAAGGACATAATCCGCGAGGACTACGTGGGCCGATCCTTCGGCTACTCGAGCCGGCAGACATCCGTGGGCACGACAAACGGCGCCGGACCCCACAACGTGCAGATCTTCATTCTCTCCCCCGATCTGGTCGTGCTCCATGCCCTTCCCGGGTTCTGGCACCCCGAGGACCTGGCCCGCGAGCTTCGGTTTGCAAAGGTGCTCCACTGCCTGTGGCGGAGCAAGAACCACACGTGGGTCCAGAAACGGAAGATCTACCGCCGCCTGCAGCTGGCGGAGGCGCGGCATCATCCCAAGGAGACCTACGCGCGCAGCACCTGGCAGCCCTTCGATGAGAACCGGGAGCGCGCTCGGCTCAGACAGGGTCCGCGGGACACCTTCCAATGCTCGGACCAGGGCTACCTGCTGGCGGATGTTCGCGGCAACCTGATGATGAAGCCCATCAACGCCCTGGTCCACGAGCGGATGGCCAAGCAGGGCTTCGTTTGGTTCGACGACTTCGACATCGCCGCCTTCATCGACTACGGCAACCTTTTCTACGACAACAACCAACGCGTCGACCGGGTAAACCATCCGTTCAACTACCCCCGCAGGAACAACGGCAGGCCGAAAAGTGGCAAGGGAGTGAGGCGCGCGGAGACCCAGTTGCAGCGCAGCTTGAGGAAGAAGGTGCGGCACCGGCAAACGGTCGAGAACTGACAGCGGGGAGAAACTCGTTGCAGGGCCCTTACACCGGTCCGGGTTTTGTCTACCATCCAGGGCCTCTGCCCCGGCCCTGGAGCCACCCTCCCATGCAGGACCGGAACCCACCCTTCTTCCCAGCAAAAGGCCTGATTGCGCTCAGTCTGCTTGTGCCCGGCCTGGCAGCGCAAGCGGTGCGGTGGGGTCTTCCCGAACGTGGCGTGGCGTTCTACAAGCGCGACGTCACGGCCAGGCCCGGCACCGGAAGAATGGTCGGTTTCCAGCAGGTGCTCATGCCGCCCGTGCTGCTGGAGGGAGAACTCGACCCCAGGAAGCAGTACATCGTCGCGCCTCCCGACGACCTTCGAGAAGTGGCGGCCTACCTGGCGTTCGACCTGCGCCATGCACGCAGCAAGGGTCAGTTCCGGCGGGTGATCCCGTTCCTCATGGGTATCGGAGCCGTGAAGATCAAAGGGAGGTGGGGTTCCCCGGATGACGATGGGGTTCAGTCCATCAAGGCCACGGTGAGCAGAGAGCAGCCGGAGCGCGGCAAGATCCCGCCACTCGTCTACCAGAACCACTACAACAACTGGGAGCAGCCGGACCTGCAAGGAAAGATCGAGATCACCCGCAGGGTAGATCGGGAGAAGGGCGTGGTGACCTGGTTTCGCAGCACCTTCAAAGGCACTTTGA
>QJVU01000284.1 GCA_003235605.1 Planctomycetota bacterium
ATCGATGCGGTCCTGATCTTCCGCAACAACAAGAAGGGCACCCACGAGCACGAAGAGGAAGTGAAGCTCAAGCTGTCGCTGTGCGGTGACAGGGAGATCAAGTTTGCCAAGCAGCCGCCGCTGGGCGGAGTGGGCGGCAACCCCTGGATCTTCCTGCAGCTCTGCGACGACAAGTGGGACAACGTCTCCGACGAGATCCTGCTTGGCAGGTGTGTCCAGGGTCTGAACCCGGTGTCCTTCGGCTACAGGAACGCGCTGCGCGCCTTTGCGAAGATCGCGGCCGACTGCGCGAACAGCCCAGGGCCCTACATCAGTCTGGGTGGCGACCTGAAGTTCCGCGGTCTCGGCTGCAAGCTGATCTTCCGGAACAACCTGAAGGGCACCCACGAGCACGAAGAGGACGTCGTGCTGAAGATCGAGGTCTTCAAGCCCGATGACGGCGTCATCAAGTTCGCCAAGCAGCCGCCGCTGGGCGGCGTGGGCGGCAACCCGCACATCTGGGTCCAGTTCGAGAGCAAGGGCAACAAGCTGTGCGACGAGATCTACCTCGGCCGCTGCGTCCAGCTGTCGAAGTAACCTGATTAGACCGTAGATCATTGCCCGCGGCAGGCGGCCATCGGCCGCCTGCCGCGCGTCTGTACCCTCACTCGAACACTATCGCCGGCCTCGCTGGGCTGGCGAGCCCTCGGGTTTCGGTCCAGGTCCTGTCTCGCGACGAATCCGCACCGTGTCGTGCGGTCCCGAGAGGTCGGGGTTCGCGCGTCCCATGTAGCCGATCCGGTTCAGGAGCGACGTGCGCCTCGCTGCCGAGCTGAACGCGGTGCGCCCCTTCTCCTTGGAAGTCACGTAGGCCCAGTCGGCGCGGTAGATCCAGGGGTCCTGGCTGCAGGACTTGATCGCGCTGGCCCAGGTCTTTCTTGCGGTCTTGCTGTCGCCCAGATGGAACAGGGCCAGCCCGAGGTAGTACTGCGCTTCGGAGTAGCGGGGGCTGCTCTTCGGGAACTGTGCGAGGTGCGCGCGCAGCTCCTGGTACTCCTTGGCGTACCAGAAGGGATAGGCGCGTTCCATGCGGATGTCGTCGGCCAGGTCCTTGTCCTTCACCCTGTTGAAATGGCCTTCCATGGTTGCGAAGTCGCGGTCCAGGCGTGCAATACGGCCCAGCAGGTAGTGGGCCCCATCGGAGACCCGGGTCGGCGTGTCGCTCCTGGCGATGACCTTGTCGAGAACATGCCGGGCGCCATCATCGTCCAGGAGGTCAATGCGGATCTGCGCGGCGATGATGTCCTCCGTGTGCTCCTTTTCCATCTGCGAGGGCTGGTCGTAGTCGGGCTTTCTCTCGAGAGCGTGCACGAGGCCTCGCAGGACCTGCGCCGTCGTGCCGTAGTTGCTCACTTCGGTCACCACCTCGCCTTCCGGTGTCATGATCATCAGGTTGGGCGTCGGCACCCCGCGCCCGCCCAGTCGCCTGTTGGCCTTCACCACGAACCTTCGTGCGTCCGGGTCCGCCATCACGCCGCTGTCGCTCAGGTCGAAGTAGAACGGAACAAAGCGCCGATTGATCAGCCGGATGACCCGTTCGTCGCTGAGGGGACCCGCCCTCAGCACCTCCGCGGCTGGTCACCAACCACCGTCCTTGTCGGTTCCGAACGCAATCGGCTTGATCGCCAGGAGACGCTTGTCCGACCTGGCTCGTTCGAGGGCGCTCTTGAAGGGCAACTCCCAGTGGATCCCGGTCAGGTCGTTCTTGAACGCGAGGTCTGCAGCCTGAGAGGCTGACTGTCCAGACATCGAGATCGCCAGCACGGCGACGAGCGACAGCGAGGCTCTCATGGGAATCCTCCAAGCACCTATTTCATGTTCACCGTACGGATCCTCGTGCAATCGTGCCAGATGCTGCCAGAAGTTCGGCTACCCCGGCGGGATTGCTGACACGCAGGATAGGTTTCCCTACCATGGCAAGGGTGGCACCCGTCGCATTCCGGCGAGCCTGCCAATGCCGATTCCTGCCAAGTCCAAGAACAACCAAGGAGTGCTCCAGCCATGCGCATGATCCCCTTCTGTGTCTTGACGGTCCTCGTGCTTTCCCCCGTGACGGGGGCACAGGATCGGACGGTCGCGTTGACGTCGACCACCCAGTATCTCGTAGGCCAGGAGATGGACGGGCAGAACTGCAAGTCCGTGCGCTGTGGCCTGAACTTCGAGAAGGCTGCAGCCGCGAATGCTGGCGGCACCGCGTACGATGCCCGCTCCGGCATCGTCTGGGTCTCCAATGGCCTGGCGCTTGCCGCCTACTACTCGCCCGATGGATCTGCCGCGGCCTGCAAGCAGGCCTGCTCGGCGATCAAGATCCCCCAGCCGTTGTCCACAGTACTGTCCTACTGCACCGGCCTCGCGTACCTGGAGGCAGGCGTCCCTCCCTCCTCGGGTGGTCTCGGGCCCTATGGACGGCTGTACATCCTCTACTCGACCAACTACATCGGCGTTGCCGACGTCAAGGGTTGTGCCCTTGGCAACATCCAGTTCTGCAGCATCGCCAACAGCATCGGCAATGCGAACGTCACCGGCGGCCTGGCGTGCGACGACATCAATCGCCGCCTCTTCGTCGGCACGTATGATGCCTCTGCCGGAGCGCTGGCCTATGTGTTCGACGCCGACAAGGTCTGCAGTGTGATCTGCAAGTTCCAGCTGTTGGTCAGCCGCCTCGCCTGCGGCAGCGCCACCCAACCGCTCAAGGCGATGACGGGTCTCGCGTACAACGGGTGCTCGCGGATGCTGTACGCGACCGATGGCTCCCAGACGATCTGGGGCCTGGTCACGGTGTCGCCGACCGGCGGGTGCACGTTCACGCACCGCGCCTGCTGCCCCGTCAACACGGAGGCGTACACTGGTCTCGCCCTGCTGCCTGCGCCACAGCAGCACCTGGGCAAGCAATGCTCGGTCAAGGTCTGCAACAGCTGCACGCCGCAGGTGAGCACCACCGGGGACGCGGTCCTCGGCAACAAGCTCTTCGCGATCAACATGACCGGTGCCCCGTCGAACACCACGGCCTACGCGCTGGCCATCGGCATAGGCAGCTGCTCCTTGCCCGGTCTGAACCTGGGCTTCTGCCAGCCGGTGATGATCTCCACGTCTTTCCCCGGCCCGTTCGTGTTCATCTTCGGCACGGCGGCGATCGCCGGGACATGCAACCGCAACGTGAGCTTCCCGCTGCCGATTCCGGTCAACCCGAAACTCTGCAACCTGACGATCTCGTTCCAATGGCTGGCGGCCTGCCAGGGCAACCCGGTCGGCAACTCGATGACGGACTGCCTGACGGTCCAGCTGGGCAGTCTGTAGGCCCTGCCAACGAGCCTACCTGCCGAGGTCGATCCGCAGTCCGCCGGTGAATGCGGCGATCCCCAGCCACGCGCCTTTGCCGTCGGCGACAGCGCCGGCGGCATAGGCCACCCTGCCCAGCAGCTTCGGGTCGTTGGGCAGCGCCAGGGGCAGGGACGCGATGCCGTTCGTGCCGGTCACCAGCAGCACCGTCAGTTCCTGGAGGACCAGGAACGTGCAGCCGCCTGCCAGGGGCGTGCTGCCGGAGCTCGGCGCCAGGAAGATCGCGGCGGGCGCCGCAGGCAGGCCGTCCCTGATCAGCAGGCCGAAGGCGCTGTTGCCGAG
>QJVU01000337.1 GCA_003235605.1 Planctomycetota bacterium
GCAGCAGCGCCGGCTGCCCCGCAAGCCCGCTGCCAAGACCGGTCTGGTCGAGGAAACCGCGCGGAAGCTTGCCAGCTTCCGGACTCTGCTCCAGCGCGAACAGACGAAGGCCTAGGCCAATGGCTGGGTGGATGCGGAAAGTCGTGGTGATCCTGACACTGGCGGTTGTGTCTTGTCTCGTCATGCCCGGCGAGGCCCGCGCGCAGTCCAAGTCCACGCCCCCCGATACAGCTCCCAATACGACCCCCAATACGCCCCCCACCCAGGGCACTCCCAACGCCCCGCTTCCCAACCCGACGATCGGCGGGCACGCCACCAGTCCCCAGGCTCAGAATCCGGGGGGTCAGGGGCCCAGCATCTCCCTCAACCTCTCGCCCGGATCCACCAGCCCCAAGTCTCTCGGCAGCTCCCTCGAGATCGTGCTGCTGATGACACTGCTGTCCCTGGCCCCAGCCATCGTCCTCACGATGACCTGCTTCACACGCATCGTCATCGTGTTGTCGTTCCTGAAGCGCGCCATGTCCATGCAGGACCTGCCGCCGGCGGTCGTGGTCACCGGCTTCGCGGTCTTCATGACCATCTTCATCATGAAGCCAGTGGTCTCGGACATCTACGACAACGCCTACAGGCCGTACGTCGAGGAGGAGGAGGGGGTGACCTTCACGGTTGCCGCCGACCGGGCCTGCAAGCGGCTATCGAAGTTCATGCTGAGGCAAACCCGGGAGTCCGATCTGCAGCTGATTCTCGACATCTCAGGGACCAAGACAAAGCCACAGACGGCAGCGGAGACCCCTTTCGTAGTTGTCGTCCCTGCATTCATCCTGTCCGAGATCAAGACCGCGTTCCAGATGGGCTTCGTGCTGTTCCTGCCTTTCGTGATCATTGACCTCGTCATCGCATCGCTGCTGGTATCCATGGGCATGTTCACCTTGCCGCCGGTGGTCGTGTCCACACCCATGAAGCTGCTCCTGTTCGTAATGGTGGATGGCTGGGGCCTGGTGGTCGGATCCCTGGCACAGAGCTTCTCATACCAACCCTGAGGAAGAAGGAACCAAGGAACGTCCCATGGACGAAGCATCCCTGATCGATCTGGCAAGAACTACCCTGGTGACAGCTCTCGTGATCGTCGCGCCAGCGTTGCTGATCGGCATGACCGTTGGCCTGCTCATGAGCCTGTTTCAGACCATTACCTCGCTGCAGGAACAGACCCTGGCGATCGTCCCCAAGATCATCGCTGTCGTGATCACGCTGCTGGTCATGGCGCCATGGATCCTGGCGACATTGCGGAGCTTTGCACGGGGCCTTTTCGAACGGCTGGCCGACTTCGGCCCCATGGTGTAGCGGCAGCAGGCAGACAACAGTGGACCTGGCGCTGATCACACCCCATCTGGCTGCGATCCTGCTCTACTTCGTCCGGGTAGGAGCGTTCTTCGCGGGATTGCAGTTCTTCGGCGCCCAAAGCGACTCCAAGATGCTGCGCCTTGTCCTGATCATCTCGATCGCATCGATGCTCTGGTGGACGGGCGGGCAGCCCGCGCTGGACCTGTCTGGCGGCATCCCGGCTCTTGTCGTGCGTGCCCTGGTGGAAGCGGTGATCGGTCTTGCCGCGGGTTTCGTGATCAGTCTGCTCGCCGCAGCCATGGGCGTCGCCGGCGAGATGATCAGCCATGACATGGGCTTCATGATGTCGCTCGTCATGGATCCCGTCACCGGCCGAGCCAGCCCAGTGCTGTCGCAGTTCTTCCAGTCTGTCGTGGTTCTGCTCGTCTTCGCGACGGACCTGCACCACGAGTTCCTGCGGGTTCTCGTTGTCGGGTTCGAAGTGCTGCCAGTAGGCGGCGGTTTCAACATCGATCCGGTGTTCGAGCGAATGACGGCGCTGGTATCGGATTCCATCGAGATGGGCACGCACTACGCGATCCCGATCATGGGCGTGCTGGTCGTGCTGACCGCGATGCTGGTCCTGCTGGGGCGCGCCATTCCCAACATCAACCTTCTCGAGTTCGCGTTCGGCGCGCGCATCCTGCTGGGGATCTTTGCGGCCAGCTACTTCATCGGGGAGGGAGCGCCTTTCCTGCGGCTCATTGCTGCGCGCATCCTCTCTGGGGCGCGGGTGCTGTTCGTGGGAGCCTGAGGTCCAATGGCGCTGTTTCGTGACGACGAGGGCAGGACCGAGAAGCCGACACCGGACCGGCTCCGTCGCGCCCGTGATCGGGGACAGACCCCCATCTCGAGGGAGTTCACCATGGCAGGCAGCCTGCTGGTGGCCGTGCTCGTCGTTGAGTACCTCGGTTGGTGGTTGATGGACTCCTTCCAGCAGCTCCTGCGCTGGGGCATGGACGTCAACCCGATCCGTCACTACGTGGAAGACGGCGCGGTCGGCGGCGTGATTCGGGAACTGGACCACGCCCTGGCAATCCTGGTGTCGCCGTACGTTGTGCTGGCTCTGGTCTTCGTTGTGGCCACAATGCTGTGCGGCTATGGCCAGATCGGGTTGAAGATCGCCAAGCAGGCCCTTGTGTTTCGCCCCGAGAAGCTCAACCCGGTCACCAACCTCGGGAGGATCTTCCGGTTCTCGTCGGTGTTCAAGACGATCTTCTCGGCTGCCAAGCTCGCGGTGCTCATCGGCGTGCTCTACATCGTGGTCTACCACCGCCTTGACGATTTGGCGCGACTCTACGAGGTCGAGTCGTTCGAACAGAGCGTCACTGTCATTCTGGACCTGGCCCTGAGCGTGTTCTTCTGGATAGCCGTGGTCGTTCTGTTGATCTCGATCGGGGACATCCTGTGGCAACGCCACGACCACATCAGAAACCTCATGATGACGAAGCAGGAGGTGGAAGACGAGCGCAAGAGAACTGACGGGGATCCCTTCATCAAGAGCCGCCTGCGGCGGGCGCGCATGAAGCTCATGCAGCAACGAATGATGGAGGCAGTGCCAAAAGCCGATGTGGTCATCACCAACCCGACCCACTGCGCGGTGGCCCTGAAGTACGACCGCGGCAAGCAAGAGGCTCCCGAGGTGGTGGCAAAGGGCCTGGACGACATTGCGCTGCGGATACGAGAGATCGCCAGGGAGCATGGTGTCCCGTTGATGGAGGATCCACCTCTGGCGCGGGCGCTTCATCGGGCCGTGGATGTCGGCGAACAGATACCGGCAAAGTTCTACCAGGCCGTGGCGACAGTGCTCAGCCATGTCTACCGGATGAAGGAGCGCGTGGCGTAGGAGCGCGGGCATGGTGACCACCCGGAAGAGCAAGGCCCCGAGGAGTCAGAGCAACGCACTGGCCATTCTGATGATCTGCGTTCTGGCGGTGATGCTGATCCCGATGCCGCCGATGGTCCTGGACATCCTCCTGACACTCAACATGAGCGTCGTGCTGCTGGTGCTGATCGGCGTGATGAGCTCCAACAGACCGGTGGACTTCTCCAGCTTTCCGACGATCCTCCTTTTTACGGCGCTGATCCGCTTGGCGCTGAACGTCGCGTCGACCAGGCTCATCCTCCTGGACGGGAACGCCGGCAGGATCATCAGCGCATTCGGGAAGTACGTGATAGGCGGCAGCTATGTCGTCGGCGTGATCATCTTCCTGATCCTCGTTGTGATCCAATTCATCGTCATCACCAGGGGCCAGAACCGGATCAGCGAGGTGGC
>QJVU01000582.1 GCA_003235605.1 Planctomycetota bacterium
TCGCGATGTGCAGGATCAACGACGTGGTGTGCAGGGCGACAGGGCTGACTCCCCAGGCCCACACATCGAGAGACACCGAGAGGTGCCATACCGGGCGGTAGAAGAGCGCCGGAAAAACCCGTTCCACTTCGCTGCGAGGGCGAACGAAGTCCCAAAGCTGCCCGAGCAGGTCTGGCTTGCCGTGGTTGAACATGGTTTCGACAAGGCCAAAGTCGTCCGCAAGGAAATACCCGTTGAGACCAGGGCCGTAGGCGCATGCAGACGCCGCGGCGACGAGGAGCCACGGTATCAGGCTCTTGATCCACATCGATCGCTACTGGCTTGGCGGGATGGCTACGCCATGACCGCGGCAATCACGGCAACGTTCACGATATCCTCTGCCGTACATCCACGGGAGAGGTCCAGGCACGGCTTCCTGAGTCCCTGGATCAAGGGGCCATAGGCCTCGAACCCGCCCAACCGCTGCGTGATCTTGTAGGCAACGTTGCCGGTGTCGAGGTCGGGAAAGACGAAGACGTTCGCGTGGCCGGCGACCGGGCTTCCGGGGGCCTTGTGCATGGCGACTGATGGCACGATTGCTGCATCGAACTGTAGCTCGCCATCGCTCGGGATCTCGGAGTGCGTCCCCTGGAAAAGTCGAAGCGCCTCCCGGACCTTGTCCACACGGGGATGGTCAGCGCTGCCCTTGGTGGAGAACGACAGGAAGGCCACGCGAGGAGAACTTGCGGTGAGCAATTGGTGATTGCGGGCAGTGATCGCGGCGATGTCGGCCAGCTCTTGGGCGCTCGGGTCCACAACGACGCCACAGTCGGCAAAGGAATAGGTGGTCTCGCCGTGGACCATGAGGAACATCGATGACACGACCTTGATGCCCTCGGCCATCCCCACGCAGTGGATCCCGGCGCGGATGACGTCCGCGGTGGTGTTCACCGCGCCTGCCACGCTCCCGTCGGCATCACCCAGAGCCGCCAGCGAGGCTGCGAAGTAGAGCCGATCCCGCGCCAGCTCCGCTGCTTGATCCCGGGTCATCCCTTTGTGTCGCCGCCGCTCGAAGATGTGTTGGATGACCCTGTCCCTGGCGGCATGGGTGGAAGTGTCCTCGACCCACACGACGCGGCACAACCCGGCTTCCTCCAGCGTGCTGCAGGCCGCCTGCGTGCGCGCATCTTGCACTTCCGGCAGCACGATGCGCCGGTCGAGCTTGCGGGCGCGATCTCGCAGCCTCACAAGGGTGGGTGCCACCGACTCGCTCAGCGCTCGACCTCCATCTCGAGCAGGCCCAACCCGTGGGTCTTGCCCTGGGCGTCGGTCTTCAGGCTCTCGCTGCCGCCGCCGCCGAGGCTGTCGTGCAGCAGGAAATTGATCGCAAGCATGTTGGGTGCCTCGTAGCGCACGACCTCGCCCTTGCAGATTTGCCCGAAGTGCTCCTTGACCCGTTCCGTGGTGAGGTAGGACCTGAGGAATTCGTAGTCGGCATCGTTGGTGGCGAAGATGCCAACGTTGCTGCCATCTCCCTTGTCTCCGGAACGTGCGTGAGCGAACTCCCTCAGCTTGACCCTGGTCATGGTCAGACAGTCTCCACCTTGATCCTGGTTTGGACCCTGTCCCTCGACAGGAGCGCAGGCCAGTAGCTGATGATATCGGTGGCCTTCGGACGGCCGCCGGCGAAGCCGGTCACCCCTGGAGGGCCGCTGGTCACCAGTGGGACGATCTCCATGCCGAAACGGTCGACCTTCTTTCTGTCCTGGTTCCTGACGCCGAGGCGCAGCACGACTTCGGGCGGATCCTGTGGCGGCACGATGCCCTGGTGGCAGACCCCGCTGCCGAGGATCTCGACCAGCTTCTCGTGCTCCTCGAAAACCACGCCATCCAGCGCCAGCCTCCCGAACACGATGTCCGCGCACAACCGGGCCTTCTCGACGGCGTCCGGGCCGGACACCGTGAGCTGGCCCGAGGTCTTGAAACCGTTGTGGTAGCTGATCGAGACCTTGTAGGTGTCTGGCGGTGGACCGCCCTTGATGCCGTCCACCTTCACCCGGTCGGGTCCGTCCTGGGAGAGTCGAGCACTGGCAAAGTTGGCGGTGCAATCTGGCGTCAAGTAGTTCTCCGGATCCCCCATCTCGTACAGCAGCTGTGAGATCACTGTCCGTCGATCGACGAGTCCACCGGTGCCTGGGTGCTTGGTAACGAAGAAGGTGCCGTCAGCGTGGGCCTCGATGACCGGGTAGCCGATGCGGACGAAGTCGTCGACCTCCCGCCAGCCGGTGAAGTTGCCTCCCGTGCACTGGGGTCCGCATTCCACGATGTGTCCGGCAATCGTGGCGGCGGCCAACCTGTCATAGTCATCGGTTCGCCAGCCAAACTCATGGAGGAGGGGACCGGCAACCAGGGCGGGGTCGGTGATCCGCCCGCCGATCACGATATCGGCACCCTGGGCCAGGCACTCCGCCACCGGGCCGGCTCCGATGTAGACGTTGGCGCTCGTGACCCGTTCGGCAACGATGGACAGCGGCCTACCGTCATCCATGTTCGCGAGCTCGTCTCCGGCCGCGATCAGGTCGGGAATGCGCTGCAGGATGTCGTCCCCCTCGATGATGCCAACCTTCAAACCACCGGCTCCGTGCCTGCGAGCGAGGTCGAGCGTCGCCTCCATGCACGCCTGTGGGTTGACGCCGCCGGCATTGGCGATCACCTTGATTCCCTTTTCACAGAGGTCGGGCAGGATCCGTTCCAGCATGGCGATGAAGTCGGTTGCATAGCCAGCATTCGGAACCCGACTCTTGAGCTTCTGCATGATGCTCATGGTGACCTCTGCCAGATAGTCCAGTGCGAGGTAGTCGACCGGTCCTTCCCGGACCAGCCGCACAGGACCCAGGATCGAGTCACCCCAGAACCCCTGGCCATTCGCGACGCGGACGATCTTCGACATGGGGCGGGGAGTGTAGCCCGCGATGCGTCTGCGGGCCAACGCCCAAGGATTTGTCTGTCCGGGTTCTACCCCTTACGGCAACCTATGAGACAGGTCATGGAATCGCCACCCGAAGCCGGCCCTACCTATCGCCGCGAGCCGGCGCTGGTGGGCTTTATCGTCCTCAGCGGGTTGTTCATGGGCGCGATCGTTGTCTGCAACCTGATCGCGACGAAGTTCACGAAGATCGACCTGGGCTTCCTGGGCTTCAGTTCTCCGTTCATCCTGTCCGTCGGCATCCTGCCCTATCCGCTCACTTTTCTGCTCACCGACATCATCTCTGAGATCTACGGCAGGCGACGAGCCGACCAGGTCGTGTTGACCGGCTTCTTTGCCTCGGTCATGGTCGCAGGCGCCCTGTGGATTGCGCTCCAGTTCGAATCCCTGCAGACCCCTGGATACGAGGGACCAACGACTGTGGAATTCGAGACGGTCTTTGGCAAGAGCTGGCGGGTCATCCTGGCGTCCATGGTGGCCTACCTCGCCGCCCAGTTCCTTGACATCCGCCTGTTCCACTTCTGGAAACGAAAGACGAATGGTCGTCATCTGTGGCTTCGGAACAACGCGTCCACGATCTGCTCACAGCTTCTGGACACCGCCCTGGTCGTGTCGGTCCTGTTTGTCGGGAGCTGGAGCGCGGGGCAGATCGGTCGCGCAATCCTGGACGGGTGGACCTTCAAGGTG
>QJVU01000678.1 GCA_003235605.1 Planctomycetota bacterium
GTCCGCCTTTCGACCTTGGGCTGGGCTAGGGGGGAGAACTCCATTTACGCTTTGCAGTAACCCCCTACTCCGATCAGGGCGAGATCTCCAGAGGTGGCTGCCTGTCCGCCCGGTGGACCAAGCGGCTCAGGCGGAGATGGCCGTTGCTGGCGCCCGCGGTCTCGAACCCGGCCTGTAGGAAGAACTGCTGGGCAGCCTGGTTCTGGGTCTCCACGACCACCAGCAGTCGGCTGAGGCCGCTGGCCCGGGCCTGGCGCAGGGCATGGTCCAACAAGGCCATTCCGAGTCCCACCCGACGCCGCTCCGGGTGGACGATCAGGGTCAATTCGGCGCTGCGGTCGGGCCCCAGGTCGAGGCGCAAGAAACCGACCGTGCGCCCCTCTTGGGTGGCGGCCCAGCACAGGATGTTGGGGTCGCGGATGATCCGCCGGGCCCAGGTGTGGTCGTCTACGCCCGGCGGTACCCCAAGCCCACAGGCGCTCAACCAAGCTCCCAGGAGTGCCGAATCCGAGGCTCGGAACGGCCGGAATTGCAGCGGCTTCTGCCACGGGGTCATCGCCGAGGATCTTACCCCATGGGGATTCTGCTTCCTGCCGCAATCCTTGACCTCCGACACCCGCCAGATACCATCTCGGGTTGTCGCCCAGGCGCGGATGAAACGGAGCGGAGAGTTTCCGCTCCTTTTTGTTATGTGTCTGGGAAAACCGATACTACATCCAGGTGCCAGCCTTGGCACTGGATGGTCAATGCAGGTCACAATGCCTGGTTCGGTCCCGGCCTTGTGACCTGGATTGTTATGTTCTGTACCGACCTGAACTTCCCCCAACGACTTTCGACCCCCTAGCACCCATTGTCGACCGCCGCTGACATCGTCCGCTACATCGACACGATTGCCCGTGACAAGGACATCGAGAAGGAGGGTCTGTTCGAGGCTATCGAACAGGCCGTAGCCCTGGCTGTTGCAAAGAAGTACGGCCTCGACGATCTGGAGATGTCCCTCGATCGGCAGTCGGGACAGTGGATCTGCAACTACGAGATCAACCTGGAGGCCGAGGGCCGCATCCTCGCCCAGGCGGTCAAGCAAGCCATCATGGTGAAGGTGCGCGAGGCCGAGCGGGACGTGCTCTACGACGAGTTCGAGCAGAAAGTCGGCGACATCGTGAACGGCACGGTCCAGCGCTTCGAAGGCGACACCGTGATCGTCAATCTGGGCAAGAACATGGAAGGCATCCTGCCGAGATCCGAGAAGGTGCGCGGCGAGATCTACAACATCGGTGATCGCATCCGTGCCATGGTGCTCGAGGTCAAGAAGGTCGGCACGAGAGTGAAAGTCATCCTGAGCCGCGCCCACCGTGACCTGGTGCGTTGTCTGTTCGAGCTCGAGGTTCCCGAGATCGCGGACGGGATCATCGAGATCCGCCGGATCGAGCGAGAGCCCGGCTATCGCACCAAGCTTGCGGTGCACAGCAGCGACGACAAGGTCGATTGTGTGGGTGCCTGCGTGGGTGTCCGCGGGACGCGCATCAAGTCCATCATCGATGAGCTGGGCGGCGAGCGAATCGACATCATCCGCTGGAACAACGACCCCGAGGTGCTGATTGCCAACGCCCTCAAGCCCGCCGAGGTCTCCCACATCGAGCTGGCCTACTCCACCCGCAAGGCACTCGTGCTCGTGGATGAGGACCAGTTGTCACTGGCCATAGGCCGCAAGGGTCAAAACGTGCGGCTGGCGAGCAAGCTCGCTGGTTGGGAGATCGACATCATGACACGGGCCGAACTGGAGCAATCCATCGCCGAGGATGAGCGAGCTGCCGAGGCCGAGACCGTGGTCGAAGCCGACGTTGAAGCAACGATCCAGGGCGAGGCCGGCGTGGACACCAAGACCGAGGACGAACCCGGGTCCGAGTCTGAGGCCGAGTCAAAGTCTGACGCCGAGTCCGAGCCCGAGTCTGAGTCCGACGAAGACCAGAGTGAGCAAGCCATCTCCAGCAGCGAGAAGGTGTCTTCGGCTGAGGTCGAGAGCACCAAGCAGTCGGAGAGCTAGCAGGGGGAGCCTTGGGCAAGTTACGAGTCTACGAACTGGCCAAGCAGTACGGGATGAAGGGCCCCGAGCTGGCGGATGTACTCCGCAGACTGGGCTTCGAGAAGATCAAGTCCCACATGGCTGTACTGGACGAGGCAGACCAGATGATGGTCTCGGCTCGCCTGGAGGCCCAGGGGCTCACGGCCGAGCCAGCGGAACCCGCCGATGCAACCGCGACCAAACCCAAGAAGAAGAAGCTGCCAACGAAGAAGTCGCTGCCCCCTGCTCCCGCGGCCACGAAAGACCTGCCGCGCAAGAAGCTACCCGGGAGGAAGACCTCCGTCGCTGGCACTACCGATGCGGGAACGGCGACGGAGACCCGCGTGGAGCCCGAGGTTGCCGCAACGCCCGAGGCCGCCGCGGAGACAGAGCCGGCGGCGGTAGAGCCGACAGTGCCAGAGGTTTCAACACCGCCCCGGGAGCCGGAACCGGCCGAGGCCACACCGCGGGAAGCTCGGGAAGATGCCGCCGTGCCCGCGGCGCCAGCAGCCAGTGCCGAGGTTCCTGCACCGGCGGAGCCCGTGGAAGCCGCCGACACCACCAGCCCGACAGTCGGCGACCAGGGCGCGGACACGGCCCGTGAGGAGATCCCGGCGCAGATTACCGAGGAGCTGCCCGACGCGGAGGTCGTGAAGGAAAAAGAAAAGGAGGTCAAGCGCCTCCTGGTGCCCAAGGCCAAAGCGCGGGTGGTACGTCGTATCCAGCTTCCGGAGGCAACGATTCGGGATGCCACGCGTCGCTCGGCGCCTGGCGGGCCCCGACAGCCCGGGGCAGTGGACGGCAGCCTCCGGCGCGCCGCCCTGCAGCACACCCAGTCGCGGACCGCCAGCCGCACCGGTCCGGGTCAACGTCGTGGTCCGGGTCGCGGGGTACCACGGCAGGGTCCCCGCGGGCGCGCGGGCACCGAGATCAGGGGGCAGAAGCGCAAGAAGACCACAGGGATCGTGGCCAGTTCCACCGTGGATCCCGACAAGGTGATCGAGATCGAACCACCGATCTCGGTCAAGAAGCTCTCGGAGGCGTTGGGCGCCAAGGTCAACGCGCTGATCGCGATGATGACCTTCAAACTGGACATCAAGGGCAAGACCATCAACTCGTTCCTGAGTGAAGAAGAGGTCGAGCTGGTCGCCATGGAGCTCGAGCGGAACGTCAAGATCGTCGAAACCAAGGAGGCTGAGGAGGAGTTGTTCGAGTCGCTGCAGGATCAGTCTGCAGACATCAGCCAGGACCTGCGAGCTCCGGTCGTGACCTTCATGGGTCACGTGGACCATGGCAAGACCACCCTCCTGGATGCCCTGCGCGCCAGCGACGTGGCGATCACAGCCGGCGAGGCTGGAGGCATCACCCAGCACATCGGCGCCTACAAGATCACCACCCCCGAGGGTCAGAGCTTTGTCGTCCTCGACACACCGGGTCATGCGGCATTCACCGCGATGCGGGCCCGTGGCGCCAACATCACGGATGTCGTCGTACTTGTCGTCGCAGCCGACGACGGCGTCATGCCGCAGACCGAGGAGGAGATTGCCCATGCCAAGGAAGCAAAGGTCCCGATCGTCGTGGCGGTCAACA
>QJVU01000021.1 GCA_003235605.1 Planctomycetota bacterium
AGAATCAGCAGCGACACCCGCGTTGCTACGTTGTTGGCGGTCGCTCTGGTCCTGGGTGCGGCCGGCCTCACCAGGTTCGGCGAAACCGAGAGGACATCGGCGCTGGGCGGACTGGGCATACCGGAGTACCCACCGGCCGAGATCAGGTCCGCGGTAGCCGAGCTGGAGGCTGGTGGACCGTTTGATGTCATCCCTGCGATCACCAACAACGCGATCTACGTGGTGTCCCGGGACGGCACGTTGCGTGGCAAGCCCCTCGACAGCCTTCCCGAGGGCGGCGAGAGGAGGAGTCCTGGCTGGGAGGTCGAGCTCGGAAGATATGGAGACCTGATCTCGACTCCTGCCGTCTTCGGCAGCTGCCTGTTCCTGACGAATGTGCGGGGTTCCGTCCACGCCTTGTCCACGGATGGCACCTTGCTCTGGACCAAGAAGTTCCCACGCATGGAACGGATCAAGCCCTCTCTGATCATCGAGCGCAACCCCGTACCCAAGATCACAGGGGTCGTGGTCGTTGGTCGTGAGGTGGTCTACGTTCTGGACCCCAAGGACGGTCAGATCCTCTATCAGCTGGAGACTGGCAACGTGGTCGTGGCTTCTCCGGCAGCGACGGCCGACCGCATCTACGTCGGAGGAGAGGACAACCACGTCTACTGTGCGGATTGGCGCGCGGGCGAGGTTGTGTGGGATGTCGAGGTCGCCGACGACGTCATGTCGTTGTCGCTGTCGCTGGCCGGCCATTACCTTGTCGCATTGGTTCGCGGCGGGACCGTGGTTGCGCTCGACTCCAAGGACGGCTCGGTGGTCTGGAGCAGGACCTTCGACGGCAAGGTCATCAGGAGTGCCGAGGTGCTCGGCGGCGAGCGGGTCTGCGTGGAGTTGGATCGGGGCGAGCTACGGATCTGCAGCCTGGAGAATGGCGCGGAAACGG
The DNA here is from genome assembly GCA_003235605.1 of Planctomycetota bacterium. Next base: position 929 of record QJVU01000021.1, read on the forward strand.
CCTCCATGCTGCCGCAAGCTGCTCTTGGCGTTGCCAGCATGCGCGCGGTGCGTGACAAGTTCCTCTATGTTTCGCGGCGCGGCTATGTGGGCCAGCTGGGTGCCGACGGTGCTCACCTGTGGTCCTGCGACAAGAACCTTGGTCGCGTCACCGGGTGGACGATCGTACTGAGCCGTCTGGCGGTGACGAACCATGAAGGCAAGCTCTGGCTCTTCGATCTCCTGAGGTGAGAGCAATGACTACAGGGGTGGGCGGGAGAGAAAGGGTGTCACGAGCCGTATCGTTGATCCTGTGGCTGCTGGTGTCGTTCTTGGGAACCACAGCGTGTTCCTCTGGCAGGGCAGTGGTGTGGGACGGGCCAAAGCGCGACCGACTCCAGGTGGACACCCCGATCGTAGAGGTCCTGTTCTCGTCCGACTCTCGGCACCTGGCCCACCTCGACCAAGACGGCCACGTCCACATCTGGAGTGTGTTGGAGGACACGAGTGCCGGCCAATACACGTTTGCCAACTTCAAAGCCACATGTCTGGCAATGGGCGGGCACGACCGGTTCGCCATCGCTGGTCCTGACGGTGTGCGCGTCTACACCGTCGAGGGCGAGCAGATCAGCGCGCTCGAGACCTCTGCAAAGGCAACGTTCATGCTGTTCGATGAGACCGCAAGCAGCCTCGCGGTCGCCGACATGCACGGACGGGTGACGGTCTACGACCTGAAGACCAGACGACCCCTGCGCGCGTTCGTCGCGCCCCAAGGTGCCCGTGAATGGCAGCTGTTGCCGGGCTCCCGGTTCGGGGTGATGTACTTGTTGCCGAACGGCGGCATCCGCTCGGTGGCCTGTGGCCTCCCGCCATCCGATGTGACGGCCAAGTTCGAACGTCGTGGACCTGTCAGCATGACGCCGGACGGCAAGACCATCGCACTCGTCAACTCCCAGGGCAAGGTCGAGTTGCGGTCCTTTCCTGACGGCAAGCTGCGCACGACGTTGAACAATCTGTCCCTGGTGCCTGGCAGGTTCGACCTTTCCGCGGATGGCTCCGTGCTTGCCATCGGAGTACCCGGAAAAGGGGTCAGCCTATGGGACACGTTTGCGGACGAACTGCTCGAGACGTTCAAATCGGATATCTCGGATGCGGACATCTCCTTCAGTCCTGACAGCCATTTTCTCGCCTGGACAGAGAAGAACCGGAACACCGTGCGTTTCTGGTCACCGGTGCGAGGGGTTGTTCAGTGGACCCCTGATGGGCACGCGGTCCGCAGCGATGCGCGTGACGTTTGCCAGACCTATGCGGAGCTGATCCGTTTCCGTATCGCCATGGGCGTATTCGCTCGCGGCCTGAACGAGCTCCGCAAACGGGATCTCGAGAAGGCGCTGCGTTCGTTCGCCCATGTCCGGTCGCTCCTTCCCAGATACCCCGGGCTGGAGCTGGCCGAGGCGGAAGCGCAGGAGCGGCACCAGGCGAGGCTCCTCGGCCGCCAAGTCGAACTCGCTGAAGGGTCAGGGGACTATCACGCCGCTCTGGAGCTTCTGGATGGGTTCTTGAGGGAGCGCGCGAGATTCGACGCCTACGGTTTCAAGGAGCGCGCAGAGACCCTGCGCCGGATGCTCACACACCTCGACAGGGCATTGGAGCATTCCAAAGCAGCTCGCGACATCGATGCGGTGATCGAGTTCCGCCTGGCGGTCGCCATCGTCCCTGAGCTGAGACGCCACAAGCCAGAGTACTCGAGGCTCGACAAGAAGCTCGTGCGAACCCTGAGCGCGGATGCCCTGGCCGCGTACGAGGCCAAGGACTTCGAACGCGTCATCATCCTGTACGACGATCTGTCGCGCCTCGGCGCGCTCACGAGCGGATCCCTGCTGCGCCTCGGGGATGCACACAGACGGATGGGGCATGCCAGGGAGGCCGAGCAGGCCTACGTCGCGGTGGGCGAACACCACGCCGAGTTCGTCGACGCTCAGCGCCGCGTGGCTGGCATGGCCCGGGAATCCGGGGACTACCCCAAGGCCCGCAAGCACCTCGAGGTTGCCAGACGCAAAGCTCCCACCCTTGTCGAGCTGGCAGTGGAGTACGCCGAAGCCTGTCGGCTTTGCGAAGACCACGATGCGGCGGTCAAGACGTGGGAAGAGGTGGCGCAGCTCGAGCCGACCAGCCCGAAGCCGTACGAGGAGATCGCTGGCATCGAGGAACAGCGCAAGCGCTGGCACAAGGCGGCTGAAGCGCTGCGCGCGGCCGTCAACCGCTCTGACAAGCCACGCCCGAGGCTCTTGGTCAGGCTGGCCGGTGTGTACCGGAAAGCGGAACAGCCCCAGGAAACCCTCGGAGTCTACCTGGAGCTGATCAAGCTGGCCAAGGTGGACCCGGAGGCACTTGCTTTCCTGGGAAGTTCACCGCGGCAGAACGTGGAGAACTGGATCAGGAAGCTGGGCTTCGTTCGGCACGGCAAGGAGTGGATCGCGCGCGAGCAGTTCTTGGAGGCGCAAGGCTGGGAGCGCTACGAGGAGGAATGGTTGCGCCCCAAGGAGGTCAGGCTGCGCGAGGTGGTCAAGCGCTACCAGGACACAACCAACGCCGAGCTGCGCTCATTGACCGACGACCGCTACCTCGCCTACGTCAAGGCCCACCGTGTCACCAGGGGCATGAACCGCAGAGAGGTCGTCCAGGCCTGGGGGTGCTTCGACGATCAGAGCGTCGCCTTCGGCATGGATGGCAAGGCTCTGTTC
>QJVU01000711.1 GCA_003235605.1 Planctomycetota bacterium
TGCCCGAACCCGAGCCCTGCCGAGTTCTTGATCAGGTTGGCACCGATGTTCGACGTCATGATCAGGACGACGTTGCGGAAGTCGATGTTGCGGCCGAAGGAGTCCGTGAGCCGACCCTCCTCCATGATCTGCAGGAGCATGTTGAAGATGTCGGGGTGTGCCTTCTCGATCTCGTCGAGCAGCACCACCGCGTAGGGACGCCGCCGCACCTTCTCGGTGAGGTGGCCGCCCTCTTCGTAGCCCACGTAGCCGGGGGGCGCGCCGACGAGCCGCGACGCGTTGTGCTTCTCCATGTACTCCGACATGTCGATCTGCACGATCGCGTCTTCGGTGCCGAACATGAACTTGGCCAGGCACTTGGACAGCAGCGTCTTGCCTACCCCCGAGGGGCCCAGGAAGATGAAGCAGCCCATGGGCCTCGAGGGATCCTTCAGGCCGGAGCGCGAGCGGCGTACCGCCTTGCAAACCGCCTCCACCGCGCGGTTCTGGTTGATCACCTCCTTCTTGAGGGCATCAGCCATCGTCAACAGCCGTTGCGCCTCCGCCTGGTCCAGGCGGCTGAGGGGGATGCCGGTCATCTTGCTGACGGTCTCGGCGATGACGTCCTCGTCGACCTTGCCGCCCGTCTCGCTGTTGGCCTCCCTCTCCCGCCACTGGCGCTGGATCTCTTCCTTCTTCTTGGCGAGCTGGTAGGCCTGGTCCCGCAGGTCGGCAGCCCGCTCGAAGTCCTGGTTGGCGACCGCCTCCTCCTTCTCCTTGTTGAGGCGTGCGATCGCCTGGTCCATGGTCTGCAGGTCCGGCGGCTGCGTCATCGAGCGCAGACGGACCCTGGCGCCGGCCTCGTCGATGACGTCGATTGCCTTGTCGGGCAGGAAACGGCCGTTGATGTACCGGCTGCTGAGCTCCACCGCGGCCTCCAAGGCGCGGTCGTCGTAGCTGACCCGGTGGTGGGCCTCGTAGCGGTCTCGCAGACCCCTCAGGATCGCGACTGTCTGTTCCTTGGTCGGGGGATCCACGTTGACCGTCTGGAAGCGCCGCTCCAGCGCACCATCCTTCTCGATGTACTTCCGGTATTCATCGAGGGTGGTGGCTCCGATGCACTGCACCTCACCGCGACTGAGGGCCGGCTTGAGGACGTTGCTGGCGTCGATGGCGCCCTCGGCGCCACCTGCCCCCACGAGGGTGTGCAGCTCATCGATGAACAGGATCACGTCCTTGGCGCGACGCACCTCTGTCATCACGGCCTTGATGCGCTCTTCGAACTGGCCACGGTATTTGGTTCCGGCAACCATCATCGCGAGGTCCAGCACCACCAGCCGCTTGCGCCGCAGGATCTCGGGCACGTTGCCCTTTACGATGTCCTGGGCCAGACCCTCGACAATGGCGGTCTTGCCGACGCCAGCCTCACCGAGCAGCACCGGATTGTTCTTGGTGCGTCGGGAGAGGATCTGGATGACCCGCTCGATCTCGGATTCGCGACCGATCACCGGGTCCAGCTTGCCTTCGCGGGCCAGCACCGTGAGATCCCGACCGAAGGAGTCCAGCGCCGGGGTCTTGCTCTTGCCCGAGGTGCCCGGGGCGGAGCCGCCGACGCCGACCTGGTCCGTCTCGCTCTCGTCGTCCTGGGCGCTGTCCGAGGCGCCGAGGAATTCCAGAACCTCCTCGCGGACCTCTTCCAGCTTGACGTTCAGGTTCATGAGCACCTGGGCGGCGATTCCCTCGTTCTCCTTGATCAGCCCCAACAGCAGGTGCTCCGTGCCGATGTAGTTGTGGCTCAGCGCGCTGGCCTCCTCCATCGACAGCTCCAACACCTTCTTGGCCCGCGGTGTGAACGGCAGCTGACCCATGGTCACCATCGAGGGACCGGTCTTGACGATCTTCTCGACCTCGTGGCGGATCTTCTCCAGGTCGATGTCCATGTTCTTGAGGACGTTGGCGGCGACACCGCTGCCCTCCTGGACAAGACCCAGGAGGATGTGCTCGGTGCCGATGTACTCGTGGTTGAACTTCTGCGCCTCCTGGCGCGCGAAGGACATCACCTTCTTCGCTCGGTCAGTAAATCGATCGAACATCCTGGTGATTCGCCAGTGGCCTGGACCGTACCAAGACCGCACAGCGGCGTACCTCCGACATCATATGCTGCGAAGGATTCCCCAATGGGGTCCCGCAGGTGGTCCCGCAACCTATTCTCATGCGGATACTCGTGTGACCCGCTCCGGTCCGCTTCCGCCGGGCTTCTGAGGCCGGCTTGCGTTGGCGACGCCAGTCCCAGGCCCTAGTCTTGACCATATCGATGCAGAACCTGGACCTGGACGGAGTAGGACATTCGAAGTCGCTGGTGTTGCGGTTGCTGCCGCTGGTATCGCTGCTGCTTGTGGTTGGCTGTGATCCGCAGGGGCGTCGGGCTCCGAACTACGTGGGCCGGGCGGCGTGTGCTGGGTGCCACAACCAAGAGGACCGGCTCTGGAGGGGGTCGCACCATGACCTCGCCATGCAGCCGGCCACGGCGGAGACCGTCCTGGGCGACTTCCAGGACGCCACTTTCCGGCACCAGGGCGTCGAGTCCAGGTTCTTCAAGACGGACGGTGGCTTCTTCATCCACACCGAGGGGCCCGATGGCATGCCCCAGGACTACCGGATCCTGTACACCTTCGGTGTCACGCCACTCCAGCAGTACCTGGTCGAGTTCCCTGGCGGACGCCTGCAGGCCCTGAGCATCTGCTGGGACACCAGACCCAAGGGAGAGGGGGGCCAACGCTGGTTCCATCTCTATCCAGACGAGAGGATTCCTCCCGGCGACGAGCTTCACTGGACCGGACGCCGGCAGAACTGGAACTACACCTGTGCCGAGTGCCACTCCACCAACCTGCAGAAGAACTACGACGCCAGGACCGACACCTACAAAACGACATGGTCGGAGATCGACGTCTCCTGCGAGGCGTGCCACGGACCCGGATCTGAGCACGTTGCCTGGGCCGAAGCAGGGGGCAAGAAGTCCGATCGGGACCAGAAGCTCACGGTGACCCTGAACAACCCGGGCACGTGGTCCTTCGAGCCCGGTTCGCCGAACGCGGCGCGCAAGCCACCGCTCCCTTCCCATGTGCAGGTGGAAACCTGTGCCCGGTGCCACTCCCGTCGAACGGCCATGCACCCGTGGCACCCCGGAAACCCGTTCCTGGATGCGCATCGGCCAGAGCTGCTAGCGGGCAGTCTCTACCACGCCGACGGCCAGATCCAGGACGAGGTCTATGTCTACGGGTCGTTCCGCCAGAGCAGGATGTACCACGCCGGCGTGACCTGCAGCGACTGCCACGATCCCCACAGTCTGAAGCTGCGAGCCGAGGGCAATGCCCTTTGCGTGCGGTGCCACGACGGCGCCACATATGACGCGAAGACCCATCACTTCCACGAGCCCGACACAACGGGTGCATCCTGCATCGACTGCCACATGCCGATGAAGCGCTACATGGTCGTGGACCCGCGCCGGGACCACAGCATCCGGATCCCCCGGCCGGACCTGTCGGTGAAGCTGGGCACCCCCAACGCCTGCAACCGCTGCCACGGCGACCGCCCCGCCCAGTGGGCGGCCGATGCAGTGGCGAAGTGGTATCCCAAGGGCAAGCGCAGGGCGCATTTTGGCGAGGTGTTCCGCGGGGCACGGGTTGGTGCCCCGGGAGCCGGCAGCGACCTGGAGCGCCTGGCCCTGGACAGGAACTGGCCTGCGATCGTGCGCGCCACTGCCCTGGCGGAGCTCGGCGAGTTGCCGACGCCGGAGCCGCCGGAACGGAGGCTGGCGACGCTGCGAGAGGGCACGAAGGATCCCGATCCCCTGGTGCGCCTGGGGGCCTTGCAGGGCCTGCAGTCGGTTGCTCCACGCCACCGCGTGGGACTGGCCGTGCCGCTCGTGCGGGATCCGTTGCGCATGGTGCGGGTGGAGGCGGCACGGGCCCTGGCGCCGATGGTGAACAGCATCCGGGGTCCGGAGCGCCGGGCGGTGGACCGGGCGGTGAAAGAGTACGTGGACACCCAGCTGTGGAACGCGGACCAGGTGTTCGCGCACTTCAACCTCGGCCTCTTCCATGCCGAGATGGGCGAGCAGAAGGCGGCGGAGGCGGAGTACCGCGCCGCCCTGGTCCTGGATCCCCGATCCGTTCGTGCCTATGTGAACCTTGCCGACCTCTTTCGGGTACGGCGGCAGGACGACGAGGGAGAGAGGGTGCTGCGGGAGGGCCTGTCCAAGGTGCCGCGCTCGGGAGAGCTGCACCATGCCCTGGGCTTGCTGCTCGTGCGAAAGAGCCGGTTGTCCGACGCCCTACCCCACCTGCGGCAGGGCGCGGAGCTGGCGCCGGAGAATCCGCGCTTCAGCTACGTGTTTGCCGTCGCCCTCGAGTCCGCTGGCCGGTTGGGACAGGCGATCGCCGTTCTCGAGAAGGCCCGCCAGCGGCATCCCGGGGATCGTGCCCTGGGGCAGCTCCTCGAGGAGTACCGACGACGTTAGGTTCAGTGGGCGAACTCCGTCTCGGCCTTTTGCTCTACGTGGCACTGCGGGCAGCGGACGGACGTCAAGGACCGGACAGAAAGTGGGCAACGAATTCCGGTTTGGCACATCCCCCCGGCGCGGCGCCGCCGATGTATCCTGGGGCCGCGTCACCCCTCCCCCCAACCATCCAGGAGACACACCATGACCTCGCCCAGCACACACAGCGCCCTCCGGAAGGCGTTCGCCGTCACGTTCCTCGTCTCCCTGTTCTGCGCGCCGGCTGCGTGGGCGCAGGACCGGGAGAAAATCGCCGCAACCAAGGAGAGGATCCATCGGCTCGCCGAAGAGGCGGAGAGGCTGATGGAGCGAGGGAGGGTGAACGAGGCCGAAAAGCTGCTGGCGGAGGCTCGCAAGCTCAAGGGCTGGTTGGCCGAAGTCAGTGGCGGTGGGCCCGAGCGGGGCGACGACTTCAACGCCTTGTTCGGCAGTCTGAAGAAAGCCATCCACGTGCTGAAGGAGATGGGCCGCGGGGAGCAAGCCGAGAAGCTCCTGCATTTCACCGAGCAGCTGCACGCCGACCTGACACGCTCGCGCAAGGAACACCGGGAGCGGGAAGGCCGGGAACGGGAAGGCCGGGAACGGGAACACCGGGAATTGAAACACCGGGAACGGGAACGCCGGGAGCACGAAGGCCGGGAGCACGAAGGCCGGGAACGCGAAGGCCGGGAACGCGGCGAACGCGCCGAAGCGAAGCGGCAACTGCAGATCCTGAGCTTCGCCAAGGGGGCGTTTGCCGAGGCCGGCAAGAAGGAGGCCCTGGAGCGTATCGAGCGCGAGATGCATGCCCGGAAACTGCGGCTGGAAGGTCGCCGGGACCGCGAGGCCCGCGAGATCATGGAGCGGGCCCCCGGCAGGGAGGAACTCGTCGAGCTCCTGGGGTGGGCCGTGAAGATCCTGGCGGAGCACGGCGCCCAAGAGAAGGCTGCCGCGGTCAAGGGACTGACAGATCAGCTGGGGCGGAGCCTGCGGGAGCGCGGACGCCGGCCCATGGTGGAGCGCGAGCGCGAGCGGGAGCAAGAGCGGGGCGGGGAACGCATGCGGGGGCGGGAACGCGAGCCGGAGCGGGAACGCTCCGAGAGGCAGGCCGCTGCACACCAGGTCGAGGTCATGCGGTTTGCGGCCGGGGTCCTGGAGAAGGCCGACCGGGACGACGCCGCCGAGCTCATGGAGCATGCCGCCAAGGCCACGGCGCTGCGGCTCGAGGGAGCTCGCAGCGACGCGGCCGAGCGGACCATCCGGACCGCGCCCGACCGCAGGCAGATCGCCAAGGTGCTGGGGATGACCACCGAGATCCTGCAGGACTGGGGCCAGCGGGATCGGGCAGAGATGGTGGCCAGGGTGGCCCGGCAGTTCGGTCAGGGTCGTGGACGCGAGGGGGAACGGGAACAGCGGGAGCAGCGGGAGCGCCCACGCCCCGATTCCGAACGGCGGATGGACGAGCTGGCCGAGCGCATGGCGCGCATGGCAGCAGAACTCGAGGAATTGGAGCAGGAGATCCGCCGCCTGAGGCGGCAGACCCGCTGAGGCCTAGTACCAGCCCTCGTTTGCGGCGACCTCGATGCGCCCGCGCATGGCCAGGGCGCGGGTGTTGTTGGGGTCCATGGCAAGGACTCGGTTCACGTTGCCCAGGGCTGCGTTGAAGGACCCACGGGATGTCTGGATGCTGGCCGAGTGCAGCAGGGCGTCCGTCAGAGACCTGGTCGCCTGCTCGTGGACGTAGGTGATGTCGCTGGAGTAGCGGGCTTCGTTGCCGTACTGCTTGCGCAGCTGTTCGCTTGCCCGGACCGCCTGATCCAGGTCCCTGGTGGCGCTCTTGAAGTTGCCCAGGGCCTTGCTCATGCTGCTGCCGGCGTTCAGGCCCCGTTGGATGTGGGCCTGGCCACGCTCGACGCGACTGCGGATGGGCTTCAGCTTGGTCTGGAACTCCTTGTCCTTGCGCGCCACGGCTTCTTGGGCCGCCTTCTCTTTCTTCTCCTGCTTGAACTGGGCCTCCCGCGCCTCGAGCGAGACCTTCATCCCGGCGCGGACGTCGGCGGCGACAACCTCGGAGTAGTGACGGTCCAGCTCGCGGAGCGTCTGGGCAGCGGTTGCCACCCTGCCCTGCGCGAGCTCGTAATGGAAGCGGTTCTTCAGCTGGGCGGCAGTCTGCTCGCGGATCTGCTTCTGCAGGTCGGACCCCAGGTCGGGTTCGTTGGCAAGGCTACGGGCCGTTGCCAAAGCGTAGTTCGCCTGCACCGGCGCGCCGTTTTCGAGCCCCCAGCGGGCAAGCTCGAGCTGGGCCTCCGGGGTGTCCTGGGTGACGACCTGCATGATCTGGAACTGGGAAGCAGGGGTGAAGAGACCGAAGTCGCGGTGCTCATCCCACGTGGCGGGCCCCTCGTAGACTGCGAACGTCACCCGCTCGCCTTCTACCTTCTTGATGCGGCCGCGAATGCCGGCCCTGCCCGCCTGCTTCTCCTTGAAGACATAGGTGCGGATGCTGTTCTTGGACTCGACAACCGGTCGCTGCGCGTCGCTCTGCGCTGCGGCGGACAGGACGGGTGACAAGGCGAGGGCCAGCCCGATGGCGATGGCCGATGGGGTTCTCATGATGGACTCCTTCTTCTCCTGCTCTACTTGCGACGGGTGTAGGTGGCATCCAGGACCTTCACCTCTTCGCCATCGATGGTGTCGAAGAGCTCCAGCTGCCACTTGTCGTTGCCGTCGCGCTTGGCCACGGTCTTGAACGGACGTCCCGAAGGGGTTTCGGTGTCCTTCCAGCGACCGTGGTAGCGCAGCACGTCGTTCTCGTCCTTGGTGCCGCGGCTCAGGACTGGCCAGGTGCCGAGGGTGTCCATCCAGATGTTGAAGTAGTCACCCTCCAGGTTGTCATAGCCGTGCACCCGGACGCCCTCGTAGGGCATGCCGTTGTAGGTGCATTGCAGCTTCTCCAGCAGGTAGCGGCCACCCAGCTCCATGGTGCAGACGGCGGTCCCATGCTCGGTCTTCCACGGGTCGTCGGCTCCGGAGCGATGCTTGAACTGCAGGTCCCAAGTGCCCGCAAGCGCCTTCATGCGGTCATGGGCCGCACTGAGGCGAGCGGCCTTGTTGACCTTGGCCATGGCTTCAGCCGGATCCGCTTGCGAGGAACGGGTTCCCGTGGGAATGTCGAGGCTGGCGCAAGATGTCAGGCAGAAAAGGAATATGGCGAGTGCGGGGGTCTTGGTTGGCATGCGAGCTCCTGGGAATCGAGGGGGTTGGCTGCAAGAACAAGGGCTGTGGAGCATAGATCAGCATCCTCTCGAGGCCAATGGTCCAACATCCGGTGCTGTTTTGCGGGGGGAAGAAAAAAGGGTCGAGGCGCCGCTGCCAAGGTCACGTGGACGTTTTTTCAGGATGAGGCTGCTGCCGGCCGTGACCGGCTCGCGATGATCCGGTCTTTTCTCGGGGTTGCCCGCGACCAGAGGACGTTTCATGTTGAGGAAGACCCTGCTCATCTGCGCCACCCTCATCGGGCTGCTGCTGGGGGTTGGCTTCCTGCTGCCCTCGGACCCGAATGTCGAGCGGTCGATCGTGATTGATGCTCCCCACACCGCCATCTACCCCACGATCGCCACTTTGAAGACCTGGCCGTACTGGACCGCGTGGAGCCGTGAGCAGGACCCGGACTGCAAGTGGTCCTTCGAAGGCCCCGACACGGGTGCCGGCGCCGTGATGAAGTGGGATGGCAAGACCCACATGAAAGGCACCCTGTCCATCGACACTGCTGACCCCGCCACCGGCGTCGAGTACACGCTGCAGCTGGAGGACATGAAGCCGGTCAAGGGCAGCTTGACCCTCGCTGCCGAGGGTGCGGCAACGAAGGTGACCTGGCGCTATCACGGCAAGTCGGACGGTATGCCCTGGAGCAACTGGATGAAGTTGTTGGTGATCGAACCAATCATCGGAAGGTCCTTCGACACGGGTCTCACGGGCCTGAAGACACGGATCGAAGCAGCGCCGGTTCGGAAGGAAGACGGCCGGGCGGTGGAGGCCAGCGCCGGGAAAGACAAGAAGCAGGACACGAAGAAGGAGTAGCCAGGACGTCATGTACCTGGAGGCGGGGCAGGCTACCATCCGCGACTTCCGTCCCGAGGATGCCGAAGCCCTTGCACGAACGGCCAACGACCGTCTGATCTGGAGGAACCTCCGCGATCGCTTCCCGCACCCCTACACCGTTCAGAACGCCCGGGAGTTCCTCGGCGGAGGCTCTGGATCCCGTGGTCTCGGAGGTCGAGCCTTCGCCATCGAAGTCGACGGCAGGATGGCGGGGGGAATCGGCTACATGCCCGGGGAGGACGTCTACCGACGCAGCGTGGAGATCGGCTTCTGGCTGGGGCGCCGCTTCTGGAACCGCGGCATCGCAACGGCAGCGGTCAGCAGGTTCACGGAGTGGCTCTTTGCATCCGATCGGGAGCTGTTGCGCATCCACGCCGGGGTCTTCCACTGGAACCCGGCCTCCATGCGCGTGCTGACCAAGGCAGGGTTCCTGTTCGAGGGGCGGCTGCGCAGCGCAGCGTTCAAGGACGATCAGGTGGTGGACCTCCTGGTGTTCGCGCGCACCCGGGTGCGGGGTCCCTAGGGAACGGGCTCTGACCAGTCCCGCTCGACCCCCATGTGCTCGAAGGCTCGCGCCTCGTCGCGCAGCAGCGCTACCCGGATCTGTTCCGTTGTCGCCTCGAGGTCTGCCTCCGTGGCTTCCGGCGCGACGAACAGCGGTTTGCCGTAGGTGATCACCACGCGCGCCCGGAGCTTCGGGATCGTGAACTGGTCCCAGCTCCGAAGATGCCAGGCGCGGTCTGCCGCCACCGCCAGCGTCAGGATCGGCAGGCCGGTCTCTCGGGCAAGCCAGGCGAGGCCGATGTTGACCACGTGACGGGGACCGCGGGGGCCGTCGGGGGTGATCACCACCGTCTGGCCGCAACGTAGCTGCTCGCGCATCTCCCGCAGGGCTCGCGTGGCCTGCCGGTTGGTGGACCCGCGAATCACGAAGTAGCCGTTGCGCCGCAACATCTCCTGCACCAGGGCACCGTCGTCGCTGGGCGAGACCAGGACCTGGGCGCCCATGTTCCTGTGCAAGGGCAGCGCGGGGAGCATGCGACCGTGCCACATCGCCACCAGGGCTCCGGTGGTGGACCATGCCCGCTCCAGGTTCGCCCAGCCCAGCCGTTCCACGCGCCAGCTGGCGGCGAGCGCCCGCAGCACGGGGGGAGCCATCAGCTCCATCAGCTTGCGGCCCAGCTCCCGGCGCAGGATCCGGTAGCGGCGCCGCCAAGGCGCGTTGCGACCCTGACGGTCACGGTCCTCGGCCAGGCGCCGTCGTTCCTCGGCGCGACGGTCGCGCTCGCGCACGGTCAGGGTGGGGGACATCACGCTCATCGTAGGCCCGTCCAGCGGCGGGTGTAAGGGGTTTTGCCACCGCACGGCTCGGGGACTACCCTTGCATGGCCGAGTCCGGCGAGATGATGGTGACCGCTGCTCGTCCAGTCCAGCGTATGGACAGGTGGAGCCGGACCGCGCGACCGGACACATGACCGACCTGTACCCGAGCCGGCACAAGTTGCCCGTGGGACTGAAGGTGGCCTATACGGTCTTCATGGCCGTGTGGGTCCCCTCGTACTGGATGGCCTACGGCCCGACCAACTTCCTGTACTTCTGCGACATCGCCTTGTTCGTGACGCTGTTCGCAATCTGGAGGGAGAGCCCGCTTCTCGCCAGTGCTCCCGCGGTAGGCATCATCATCCCGCAGATCCTGTGGTGCGCGGACTTCCTGTGTGGTCTGTTCGGCTACTTCCCGCTGAACATGACGAACTACATGTTCCAGCACAACGGCTGGGTCGAGCTCTACTTTGACGCACTGTCGTTCTTCCACGTCTGGCTGCCGTTGCTGCTGATCTACCTGGTCGCAAAGCTGGGTTACGACCGGCGCGCGCTGCGACTCTGGACGGTCGCCGCCTGGATCCTGTTGACTACCTGCTACCTGTGGATGCCGCCCCCGCCGGAGCCTGTCCACGAGGCTGGCGCACGGCAAGTGCCGGTGAACATCAACTACGTCTACGGGCTCAAGAACGACGCGCCCCAGGCCTTCATGCACCCCGATGTGTGGTTCGCCTTGCTGATGGCGGGCATGCCGGTGCTGATCTTCCTGCCCACCCACTGGGCGCTGGAGAAATGGCGCGGCGACTCCAAGTGACGGGCCTGCTCGAGCTCACGGTCCTGGCGCTCGTGATGCTCGCTGGCTCGCCCCCGGCCCAGCCACCTTTGCCAGAGATCCTGGTTACCGCGGACGACACCCGCATCGACAGGAGCTGTCGAGTCCGCATCCCCGAGGGGACGGTGATCCAGGACCGGAACAACGACGGCGCGCTGCACATCCGGGCCGATGACATCCGCGTCGAATTCGCCCAGGGTAGCACGCTGCGCGGGGCAACCCAGGAGACCTCGGCGGACGGGTTCGTCGGCGTGGGCATCCGCCTGGATGGTCATGCGGGCGTAACCATCCGGAACGCTCGCGTGCACGGCTACAAGGTGGGCATGTACCTGGCCCGCGCCGAGGGTGTGGTGGTGGAGGCCTGCGATGTCTCCGACAACTACCGGCAGCGACTCCGCTCCACCCCCCGCCGCGAGGACGCCGGTGACTGGCTGCATCCCCATGACAACGACGACGGCCAGTGGCGGCAACACTACGGGGCAGGACTCTACGTTGAGCGGTCGAAGCGAGTGACCGTCCGGAAGGTGCGCGCCCGTCGGGGACAGAACGGCATTGTCTTGGACCGCGTCGAGGATTCGTTCGTCTACGACAACGACTGTTCGTTCCTCTCCGGCTGGGGGCTCGCCCTCTGGCGCAGCAACGGCAACACCATCACCCGCAACGCCTTCGACTTCTGCGTTCGCGGCTACAGCCACGGTGTCTACAACCGCGGCCAGGATTCCGCGGGCATCCTGATGTTCGAGCAGTGCTGCCGCAACGTGATCGCCGAAAACTCCGCCACCCATGGTGGCGACGGCCTGTTTGGCCACGCCGGTGGCGAGGCACTGGGGCAGGTTCGGGCCAGGACCAGGGATTTCGACTACCGTCGCCGCGGCAACAACGACAACCTGATCCAGGCCAACGATCTCTCGTACGCCGCCGCCCACGGTCTCGAGATGACCTTCAGCTTCGGCAACCAGATCCATGGGAACCGCCTGGTGGACAATGCCATCTGCGGGATCTGGGCCGGCTACTCCCAGGAGACCTACATCGTCAACAACTCCATTCGCA
>QJVU01000694.1 GCA_003235605.1 Planctomycetota bacterium
CATCACCGTGGAGGATCCCGTCGAGTACGACCTGGAGGGCATCATCCAGATTCCGGTGAACGACGAAATCGGAGTGAACTATGCCCGCGTCTTGCGCACCATCCTGCGCCAGGACCCCGACGTGATCCTGGTGGGTGAGATCCGCGACGAAGAAACGGCACAGACAGCCATCGAAGCGAGCCTTACCGGGCACCTGGTGTTTTCAACGCTCCACACCAACGATGCTCCCAGCGCGATCACACGATTGATCGACATTGGCATCGAGCCGTTCCTGATCACGGCGACGCTGCGAACCGTGGTTGCTCAACGTCTGGTGCGGCGCATCTGTGGGAGCTGCCGTGTCGACTATCGCCCTGCCGACAACGTGCTGCGGGAGCTTCAGTTGCAAAAGGCGGAGGTCGGAGACAAGCAGTTCGCCTACGGCAAGGGCTGCGAGGACTGCAACTTCACCGGGTTCAGGGGGCGCCTCGCCCTGGCGGAGGTCATGCACCTGGACGAGCGGGTCAAGCAGCTGATCCTGGACGGCGCCAGCACCTCCGTGCTCCAGGAGGCGGTGCGTGCGGGCGGCATGGAGAGCTTGCGGGAGGTGGGCCTCCGGGCCATATATGACGGTCTCACGACCGTGGAGGAGATCCTCCGGGAGACCTTCCATTCCGCGTGATGACCTGGCGATGGAGTAGGCCAAGCTTGACGGCGCTGGCCGACCTCGCTACCGTTCCCGCCCCTCGAAGGGCCCAGGCACCCGATGAAGCTGCGAATCCGTCGATCCAACCTGAAGCGCGCCAAGAAGGTCGGCTTCCGCACCCGCTCCAAGACAGCGGGTGGCCGCAAGGTCATCAAGCGCAAGCGCAACCGATCCGGCAAGTTCCGGGTCGGCTAGCCTCCCCTGGCTACCGGGCATGGCCCCGCTAGTTGCCGGGGAGCTGCCGCTTGAGGAACTCCATGTCCTGGGCGAACTGACCGAGGGCGGAGGCTTCGTTTTCGGGGATCTTCTTGAAGGCAGCGATCACCCGCACCTTGTCATCCGAGGCGGGAATACACTCGCGAACCGCAGCGTCCACCTCGAAGTGGCCCTTCTTGATGAGCTTCACCTGGAACTTCAAGTGGACATCGCTGCCCTTGAAGAACAGTTGCTGGGCCTGGTCCTGGGTGATGCCGATCTTCTCGCCGGACCACAGGAAGTGGACGCACTCCGCATCCACCTTGGCCATGGTACCCAACAGCACCTTCTTGCCGCCGATCTGCTTGTTGCGGGTCTCGTCTCGAAAGGTGATCATCACCCGCTCCTCGCCGACCAGGGTTCCGCCCGCCATCTCCCGGGCGTTCAGCGCTTTGATGACGTGTTTTCTCGCCTGTTCCTCGTCATCGAAGAGCGAAACCAGCCTGTCGATGCCCAGCCTACCCACGATCTCGCGCACGAAGGACGATGGCTGGCTCAGAACCAGCTCACCGTCCTGCGCCTTGCAGAGCTTGCCCGCCTTAATGATCGCCCCCAGCGCCGTGGAGTTGATGAACTTCACGAGACGCATGCTTAGAATGACGAAGCTGATGCCTTGCTCGAGAATGCTCTCGATCTGCTCCTGGAATCGTGGGCAGTGGAAGGTGTCAAACTCACCCTTGATGGACAGGACGGCGTAGTCGTCGAAAAGGTTGGTATCGATGTTCATGTGCTTCGTGTGCTGCCGCCGCTTGCGGGGGACAGAGGGGTGGGGGATTCTCGCCAAGATCGGCCGGTCTTGCAATGAGCTAGGGAAGGGCCGTCGAATCCAATGAAGAGGTTCTTTTTCGGCCGTCGCAAGGGCCTGACAGAGGCCAGCACGCCATCGGACCCGAACCGCACGTCGGGCCTGTTGACGGGTGATCCCGAGCAGGACCGGCAGTCACTCGAGATTCTCCTGGAGAGCATCGCTGAAGTCACCTCCAACATGGACCTGGACCGCCTCCTGCAGGACATCGTAGCGCGATCCGTGGAGGTCACCCAAGCCGAGCGGGGGATCCTGCTGCTGGGCTCGGAGCCGGACAGCATGGCAGTGCGTACGGCGGGGGACAACAAGGGAGCCCACCTGGGCGACGACGTTGACTACAGTCGCAGCGTCGTGAAGCGAAGCATCACCGAACGCCGGGCCGGACAGTACCAGGTGCAGTCCTCCCAGGAGGCTCTGGAACTGGGGCAGTCGGTCTTCGACCTGAAGCTGCGCACGGTGATGTGTGCGCCGCTCGAGGCCCAGGGACGCCTCATCGGCGTCATCTACGTGGACTCCAAGGCGGCCCGCCGCGAGTTCTCTTCTCGGGACCTGGCACTCTTCGAAGCCCTTTCCTCGCAGTTGGCGATTGCCCTGGAGAACGCCAGGCTCCACGCCGATTCCCTCGAGAAGGCGCGGCTCGAAAAAGACGTCGAGATCGCCCGTCGGATTCAGGAGCACCTGCTGCCGCCGTTGCCGAGTGACTGCAGTGGGCTTGACGTGGCGCTCCGCTTCTCGCCCGCCAGCCAAGCCAGCGGCGATACCTACGATTTCGTCAAGCTGGACGATCACCGCCTCGCAGTGTTGATCGGGGACGTCACCGGGCATGGGGTCGGGGCAGCGCTGCTCACGCACGCCGCGCAGGCCGCCGTGAGGAGCTACCTGGAGCTGGTTCCGGACGTGGGTGAGGTGATGACCAGGCTGAACAACCGACTGGTCTCGAGCGTGGAGACAGGGGTCTTCATGTCCATGGTCCTGTTGGTAGTGGACCTTCAGGCGCGCACCCTGACATACGTGAACGCGGGCCATGCGCCGATCTTGCTGGTGAGGTCGGACAAGATCGAAGAGCTCGAGAAGACCGGAATGGTGCTTGGCGTCGTGGAGGACCAGGACTACGTCGTGCGCGGACCGATCCAGCTGGAGGTAGGAGACTGTGTCTTCGTCCACACGGACGGTGTCGAGGAGACCATGAATGCATACCGCGAGGTCTTCGGCGAGGGCAGGCTCAAGAGGTTGCTGGCTGACAGCCGTGACGGCACGGTCAGCGAGATCCTGGACAAGCTGGAAGCGGCACTGAGCGAACACGCTGCGGGCGAGGCCCAAGAGGACGACGTCACCATGATCGCCCTCAAGGTGCAGTGATGACACGGGAGCAGGGATGAAACGCGGAACGTGGCTGGCGGCCATCGGCATCGCCACTGCGGCTGCCGGCGCGGTAACTGCGGCCATGGTCTACTCGTGGTCGCGGGCTGCTGCCGAGGAGCGGAGGCTTGACGGGCTCTGCCAGGAGGTTGTTGCCGTGACCCGGCAAAGTCCGGTGGATCTCGGGGCATGCCAGGCCTTGCTGCTGAAGGTGACTCGCGATCCGCGCGCCGAAGATCCCCGCCTGGTCCGGGGGCGCGCCGAGTTGATGCTGCTCCTGGGCAAGCCGACGCAGCAGGCCTGGGACGTCGTCGAGACCCTGGTGACTGGCACGAGTGCCCGTCCCGAAGATCTGCTGCTGGGAGCGCGGATTCTCGAGCGCCGCCACGCGGAGACGGGCGAAGCCAGCCAGGCATTCCGGGGCGCCCGCCTCGCGGAACAGCACTTTGATGCCACGGGCAGGGTTGAGTCGTTGCTGATGGCATGGCTGCTGTCGTTCCGGGCGCGGGACGAGGATGGCGCAGCTCGTATCCAAGG
>QJVU01000011.1 GCA_003235605.1 Planctomycetota bacterium
TCCCCTCCCACAGGACGTGGATGTCCGTGAACCCGGTGTCCGCCATGATCTCCCGCAGCTCCGGAATGGTCCACAGCCGCCAGTCGTACACGAACGCGTTACGCAACCTGGACCCGTCCTTGAAGCCGAAGTGGATCTTGCAGATCGTGTTGTAGGTCAGCGGGTCGAAGTCATCTTGGTCCCAGATGTACGTGAAGCCGTCCTGATCGCATTCCTCCTCCTGGAGGATCTGGGTCTCGCTGCCGCCCCAGACATCCATGAGCAGCACGCCGCCCTTCTTCAGGGTCCGATAGGAGTTCTCGATGTATGCGGTGATCTCCTTTCTGGTCTTGAAGACGCTGTAGCTGAAGTTCATCGCCGCGATCAGATCCACCTTGGGCGCGTGGACGTCCAGGACGTTCCTTTGGAACAACGTGACCCGTTGTTGCTGCTGTGGGTCGAGGGCTGCCAGGTTGTGCTGTCGGCCCCACTCCAAGGTGGGTCCATGAAGGTCGACGCCGATCGCCCGCATGTCTCGGTGCAGTCGCACGACATGGCA
The DNA here is from genome assembly GCA_003235605.1 of Planctomycetota bacterium. Next base: position 539 of record QJVU01000011.1, read on the forward strand.
GGAGAGGACGCTGCGCTGGTAGAGATCGTGCTTGTCGGCGGTACGGGCTGTGAGCCTTCGGTGCCTTGTCCTCTTCCTCGTCCTGGGAGCAGCCATGGATCGCCTTAGTTAGCAGACCTGCACCATCCTCTCCAGGACGTTTCTTCCGGGATACGGCCGGTGTCTATTCCGTGACACAGTGGGCTTCGCCCCGCCGGCGGGGGTGTGCGCCGTTTCTCGAGAGGTCGGCCACCCACGGGCCGAAGTCCTCGTCCAGGTGCAGCAGCAGGAGCGTGTGGTCGTCAGCGCGGAAGCCCGTGACCCGGGACGGTGGTGCGAACGCCTGTGGGTAGCGAGCCGTGCTGGAGACGCGTACCTCGTCCAGGAGACCATGCAGGAAGGCGGTGGGCGCGACCTGCCCCCGGCTCCTGCTGCTGCCGGCGCCCATGCGCAGGCTGCCGGTTGCCACCTCGCGCTCTCCGGCCACGCGGCAGACGGCCTTGCCGTCCAGGAACAGCGTGGCTGCGGCGCCGTCCCAGACTCCAGCCACGTGGTGCCAGGTGTCAGACCTCAGGGTGACGCCGGCGTCGGTGACGTGCAGCGCCTTCTCGCCACCGCCCACGCGGAAGTGCGGCTGGCCCTTCTGCAGAAACACCTCGAAACCCTTGCCGCCGGCGTGGCTGAACAGGACGCGCTGGCCCGAGAGTGCCGGCAACCGCACGAACCCCTCGATCGTGAACGGCCCTTCGCTCAACGGGATGCGACCCGCGCCCAGTTCCAGGTGGGCGTTCGTGCCCAGCAAGGCGAGGTGGCCGTTGGGGCGTTCCGGCCTGGAACCGAGAACCGGTGGCCGCACCGGAACCTCGAAGCTCTTCCCGGCGAGGGACAAGCGCAGACCGCCTGCCTTGGCCAGGTAGTCCCCAGCCAGGCGCACCCTGGGCAGACGGAAACGGTGGTCGATGCCGGCGTCTTCTCGCCGGACATGGAAGCTGACCTGCTGGGCGGCATGGGGCTCCAGCACCAGGTGGCGGTGATCCGGCAGGATTGCGAAACGGAGGTCTGCGGACTCACAGACCAAGGTCAGTTCCAGGGGAGCGTTCACCGGGTTCTGGATTGCGACGGTGTAGAGGCCGTCGAAGGACCCGCCCTCCCCCAGGGCCATGGGCCGATGGAACGTCGGTCGCAGACGATCCCGGACCGCATGCATGTCGCTGTTGACCTGCTCGGTGAGGAGCCTGGGATCCATCACCGCGCCCACCGGGATGGTGGCCACCGAGACATGGTCCTTGCGCACGGTCACGAGGTTCTGGTGGTGCAGGAAGCCGGCGCCCTTGGGCATGCCCTCCGAGAACGAGCCGCCGGTGGTGGCCAGGGTGTAGTACTCGATGCCGTCCTGCTTGCCGCCGTAGATCATCTGGTGGATGTGGCCCGCAAACACGGCTGTGACGTTGCCTGCGGCCACCAGGGCCTTGTGTACCCGGTCCCAGTCATCACCGTAGCTGCCCTTCCGCCAGCGGGGGTGGTGAAGGAACAGGAACACGTGGTGGGCGTCCTTGGCTCTCCTCAGGGTCTCCTGGAGCCAGGCAAACTGTGCCGGACTCATCTTCTGGGCAGCAGGCTCCTTGAAGGTCTTCTCACCGGTCTCGAGGTTGCCCTCGTCGGAGAACAGCACGATGAACCAGCAGTTCTTGTGCTCGAAGGCGTACCAGAGCGGACCGAAGTGGCGTTCGTAGTCGCCTTCGTGTTCGCCCTTGGGCTTGGCCCTGCCGCCCTTGCCATTGCGCCGCTGGCTGCGCCAGTAGATGTCGTGGTTGCCGGCGACCGGATACCAGGGCATCCGTAGGCCGTCCATGACGGCCTTGAACTCGCGCATCTGCTTCAGCCACTCGGGAGTCTCGTTGTATCCCTGGACCAGGTCGCCCACGGTCATGACCAGGTCCGGATCCAGCAGGTTGGTGTCCTTGACCGCCTGCTCCAGGATCTTGATCCCCGCGGCTGGTCCGGTGGTGCGGTCGCCGTAGATCACGAAGTGGAACACACCCTCGCTCTTCGGCAGCGGCAGCAACCTTGCGTTGGGGCGATCGGTGTGCACGTGTCCCGGTTGCCCCGGCACGACGGGGACGAGCACCAGAGAGAGCGCCAGGATGGTGAGCCATGTCCGTTGCCCCATGGCTGCAGGATACCCGCCGCCTTCGACACCACCCAGGGATACGCCGCGGCGTCAGGCAGAGCAGGCTCATGGGATCCAGTCCATGCAATCCACCGCCTCAGAGCTGACGTTCGCCCACCTGCCCGGTTTTCTCGGCGATGGCCGCCACCGACACCTGATTCCTGCTAGGATGAGTCGTTGGCCGTCGGTGCTGAGGCGCTGACAGTCCCTCTCCTCGTTTCTTCTCCCTCCCTCTCTCCCTCTCTTCGAACCATGCAGACAAGATTACTTGGCGCGTTCATCGCGTCCGCGCTCGCGGCTGGTCTTTGTGCGCAGGCCACCATCACCGCAAGCAAGTTGGGCACCGGCAAGGACGGTGTGTTTGCACCGACGACCAACACCACGCTCGACACGGACAAGCAGGCCTGCTACGAGTTCCGGTCTGTCACGATCGGCACAGGGATCACCGTTCGGGCGATAGGCTCGAAGATGCTGCACATCAAGTCCCTGGAGAAGGTCGTGATCGACGGCACCCTTGACCTGAACGGTGTCGCGGGTGGCGCCAGCGGCAACAATACCGCCGGTGGCGCTGGCGGTGCCGGTGGCGCAGGCGGCGGCAACGGCGGCATCGGGGGCGCGTCTTCCGGGGCTCCGTTCAACGGCACGGGCGGCAACGGAACCGGTGCCGGCGCTCGGGGTGGCAAAGGCGGCATCGACACCATCGTCAACAACTCCTTCACCGACCCGGTCGGCGGGGGCGGTGGCGGAGCCAACGCAACCGATGGCGCGGCGGGCGGCCCCCCGAATGCCGGCGGGAACTCGGCGTCGGGTGCCGGCGGCAAGAAGGGCCCATGCCGCGGTGGCGGCGGTGGCGGCGGCGGCGGTGGTGACATCGACAGCACGACCTCGGCGTCGTCGAACGACGGTGGCGGTGGCGGCGGTGGTGGCGGTGGCTGGGTCCACATCGACGCACCGCAGATCCTCATCGGCGCCAGCGGCTCCATCACTGCCGACGGTGGTGCTGGTGGCACCAGCTCCGGCAACGGCGGCGGCGGTGGCGGTGGCGCTGGCGGCACCATCGACCTGAACGCTCCGGCCGTGACCAACAACGGCAAGCTGAGCGCCGTGGCCGGTGCCGGCGGTGGGGCGACGCAGTCGAACTGTGGCTGCTCCCCGGGTGGGAAGGGCGGCTCGGGCTGCATCAACCTCTTCGGAGGACAACTGAGCGGTTCCGGTTCCGCCACGCCGTCCATAGTCACGCTGAAGCCCGCGATCTGTGTCACCGAGAGCTGCTGCCTC
>QJVU01000348.1 GCA_003235605.1 Planctomycetota bacterium
TCCCACAGCTTCCCCGCGTGCAGATCACCGACCCCACCGAGGCCACCGATCTCGTCGATCCCTTGGCCATCAACGTGGTGTTCAACGTGGACTGGAGACGATGGGACGCGGAGAAATACACCGTCGCCACGTCTGACCTCTTTGCCGAGGACGAAACGGATCTGCGGTACGTCGCGATGTACTCCAAGGACGATGGCCGCTCCTGGTTCTACGTCGATGACGACTCGGCCGCCAAGACCGGCACAGGCCTCGACTACCCCGCGTATCTCCACGCGGACGTGGGCGTCGGGCCGGAGTCTCTTGTGTGGAACGTGCCCGCGGCCACCTTCCCCAAGGGATACTATTTGTTGCGGGTTGAGGCCTACCGTTCCAGCCGCTCCCTGCACTACGCCTATCACCAGGTGCGGGTTTTCATCAAGAGGTAAGGGAGCCAGGGGGCCAAGGAGCACTGTCATGAAGAACACAGATCAAGGAGTTCATGCTGGTCGGGCCGCGCAGCGAGGCTTCTCGCTGATCGAGGTGATGGTGACGCTGGTGATCCTGGTTGCCGTCGTTGTCGTCGTATCGAGCCTGGCCGTGCAGTCAGCCAAGACCCAGAGCTATGCGGATCGTGTGGGGCGGGCCACGGAGATGAACCAGGAGATCCTGGACCAGTTCCGCCTGGACCTGCTCTCCTCCGTGCGGCTCTTCGAGAACAACGATCTCGGCGCCGCCTATCGCGACATGCTCGACAACAGCGGCAAGCCCTGCGTCAGCCGCTGCCTGCCGACGTTGCGTGCCAACGGCTCGTTCCGCAAGGAGACCACCACGGGCGAGCTCACGGGCAACTCCATGTTGTTCGCCAGGCACGCCTGGACCGACGAGGTGCAGGTGAGCAGCGGCAGGAAGTTCCGCACCGACATCTACCGCATCGTCTACTACTACCTGGCCTCGGAAGGCTACGGCCCCACGCCGGGAAGCTCGATAGGCCTCAACCTCTGCCGCTGGGTGAGCGAGCCACTCATCGACGGTCACCAGATCGACGACATCAACGATCCCGTGGACCGCGAAGAGGTCCTGGATCATCTCTACAGCATGACTCCCGACGTGCTGGGAGATGTCCGCCGCAGCCGGGCCGAAGTGGTCTGGTACCTGGCCCAGGATCCAACGGTTACCGGGACCTTCCGGCAGGTGGCGCCCGGGGGCCTGCTCAGCGACAAGGCTGGGTCTTCCCGGGGCGGCAAGTGGAAGGTGCTCAGGGACCCGATCTGGTCCGCGGATGGGTTGCTCCACTACAGGCACTTCTCGGTCGCGACGAACTATGCGCTGCAAAGCACGGGCGTCGCCCGCTACTCGGTCATGGACAACACCGGCTCCGGTTTTCCTCATGGCTTCGAGGTGCAGTGCATTGGTCCTTCCAGCGGCCGACAGGTGCTGATCCAGCTCTCCCTGAGCAGCACGCGGCGGGCGCACCTCCCGGCTTCCTCGACCCTGCACAGCATCGTGACCTGCAGAGACCTGTGAGGGAAACCACCCCGACCTGACCTTCGCCCCGTAGAGAATGCCCCCCCTGAGAAGCATGAACGATGTGCTGTCTGTAAAGGCAGTGTGTCGCCACAGAGTGGGTTTCCCATCTGCAGCAACAGCCAGCCTGGGAACTGCGACCGTCACCGGTTCGGCGGCGCAACGGGATTACGCGAGAACCCATTCCAAGGACGCCAAGGGCCCAATCGCTTGCGCCGGTCTGGTTGACACGTGGAGTTCGTCTCCGCTAGCGTCCCGTTGGAAAAGGCCCACCAAGAATCGCGTCGGGACGACGCGGGAGATCCCATGGCCAAGAGTCTGAAAGCGTGGTTGGAGACCGACGTCCAGCCGGTCCGCGACAAGTCTGTCGCCTGGTTGTCGCAGTACCATTTCTTCCGGGACCCCGTTCGCCCGACGTTCTCCGACCCCGGCTGCTTCTTCTCACCCGCGGACGGAATCATCCTCTACCAAAGGGTGGTGCAGCCGGACGAGTGCATCGTCGACATCAAGGGACGGTCGTACTCGCTGCGGGACGCTCTGCGAGACCCGCATTTCAGCGCACCGAGCCTCGTCATCGGTGTGTTCATGACGTTTTTCGACGTCCACATCAACCGGGTCCCGTACCCGGGCCTGCTCTCCTATCGCGAGCTCGAGCCCATCAACACCTGCAATCTGCCCATGCTCGACGTGGAGAAGGACATCCTGGACCAGCTACGCATAGCCAAGGACTCGATGGGGTACCTCCACGAGAATCAGCGCATGGTGAACCGCATCTATGCCAGTTCGCTGGGACAGCCATACTACGTGCTGCAGATCGCGGACTACGACGTCGACTGCATCACGCCGTTCAGCCTGAAGCAGAACCAGCCGGTGGATCAAGGCGAACGGTTCTCGCAGATCCGGTATGGCTCGCAGGTGGACTTGATCATCCCGCTCTCCGATAGCTTCGAGTTCACGCCAGTGCAGGAGCCGGAGATGCACGTGGAGGCAGGGATCGACCCCCTTGTTCGAGTAACCCAGAAGGACACAACCGAGACACACACCACATGAAGACCCAGGACACGTCCCCAAGCACCTCACCCAGGCTCCTGAACGACACACCAATGAAGGACGGTGTGCAGAAAGCGTCGGCGACGATCCCGCTGCCAGAAGCAAATCGGGATGCGAGCCCACTGCCACGGAAGACACCGGGGCGCCCCTGGATGAACCCCACACAGGTCGATCATCCGGCATTCCTGATGAACTTCCCGTTCTCGTTGTCCACCGACGCGGCCAACAATCCGTGGATGACGGACCTGAAGGACAGCCAGCGTGCACTGGACTTGAAGCGCGCCGCAGTGCAGTTCCTCCAGCTCTATCGCGGCATCAGCGCGGAAGCGCTGGTCTACCTGCTGCCGACGCCCCGGGGCTCCAATCTGCAGGACCTGGTCTACACGGCAAACCTCGGGATCGTGCTGGAGCACCTTTCCGGTGGCAACACGGCCGTGCTGGCCAACTTCGCTTCGCCACCGCGGCGGGGCGAGACCGAGGTCGGTGCGCGGTTCTTCGAACAGCTCGGCTACAACGTGCACGTTCCGACGACGAAGTTCGAAGGCGAGGCGGAGCTCAAGCACCTCTACGACAACGTCTACGTCGGCGGCTACGGGATCCGATCCGAACGCGATACATACGAATGGATGGAGCAGACCTTCGACATGCGGATCGTGAAGCTCCGGGAGACGGAGCCGTACCTCTACCACCTGGACTGCATGGTGTTCCCGATCACCAAAGAGGACACGCTCGTGTGCACCGAGCTGCTCACCGAACAAGAGACCTCCGAGCTGGAGAAGGTCACGAACGTGATCCCCGTGACAGCGGATGAGTGCTTCTCGGGCATCTGCAACTCCTTGCGCCTGCCCAATCATGTCGCGAACTCCTCGCACATCCATGACCTCAAGTCCGGCACCGAAGACTACGACTTCGAGATCAAGAAGAACCGCCGGCTGGAGGACATCGCCTCGAACCTGGCGTTGGAGGTCTGCTACTACAATCTGAGCGAGTACCACAAGAGCGGTGCCTTGCTCTCGTGTATGGTCATGCACCTCAACCGGTACGCGTACAAGTTCGCCTTGACGGCCTGA
>QJVU01000646.1 GCA_003235605.1 Planctomycetota bacterium
ATCGGGATAGCGTGCTGATGCCGCGGAAGGGCCACCGCGAGTTCCTGCGGGTGGACCGCGTGAGCCCCGATCTCGGCGGCGACCGGGACTTCACCACCCTGGAGGTAGGTTGGAGCGGCCACCTGCCCCTGGGCGGGAACCTGCAGCTGGTGCTGGGCTCCCGCCACGGCTGGCTCTGGCCCGGCGACGGCTCGGACCAGGTGCCGATCCAGGAGCGCTACTTCAACGGCGGCGAGAACACGGTGCGCTCCTACGACGAGGCCGAGCTGGGACCCAAGGACGTCAACGGCGAACCGGTGGGAGGCGAGTTCCGCAACATCCTCAACGTGGAGCTACGCTGGCAGGCCTTCAGCCACCTGGAGCTGGCCGCGTTCGGGGACGCCGGCAACGTCGGCCGCGACGTCAATGACTTCACGTTCGACGAGCTGAAGTACGGCCTCGGCGGCGGTGTCCGGATCCTGCTGCCGATCGGCCCGGTGCGTCTGGACGCGGCGTACAACCCGGACCGGGATCCCGGCGACGAGGTCTGGGAGCTGCACTTCAGCGTGGGGTACGCGTACTAGGCCCAGCCTTTCCTGCGGAAGTACAGGAACATCCCGAGCCCGAGGCCCAGCATGACCAGCAGCGCAGCGGGGTAGCCGAACGCCCACTTCAGCTCCGGCATGGACTCGAAGTTCATCCCGTAGACGCCGGCGATGAACGTCAGCGGGATGAAGATCGAGGCCATGATGGTCAGCACCTTCATGATCTCGTTCATCCGGTTGCCGGTGCTGGACATGTAGACCTCCATCAGACCGGTCGCCAGCTCCCGGTAGTTCTCGGTGACGTCCAGCAGCTGCATGGCGTGGTCGTAGCAGTCCCGGATGTGGATGCGGGTCTCTTCGGCGATCAACGGCGTTGGATCCCGGACCAAGGAGTTGAACATGTCGCGCTTCGGCCACAGGATCCGCCGCAACACCATCAGCTTGCGCTTCACGTCCCGGATCCGCACCAGCGTTTGCAGCCTGGGCCGTTCCAGGGTCTCCTCCTCGAGCTGTTCCAGGCGGTCGCCGAAGTCCTCGAGAAGCGGGAAGTAGGCGTCCGTCACGGTGTCCAGGATCGCGTAGGCGAGGTAGTCCGCGCCGCGCTTCCGCAGCCTCCCCTGGGCCTTGCCCTCCCGGATCCGCTGCCGCACCGGTTCCAACTCGCTGTCGTCGCTTTCGTGGAAGGTGGCTACGAATCCCGGGCCCAGGAACAAGCTCAGCTGCTCGATCTCCGCAATGTCGTTCCCGCGGGTCACGCGCGTGGTGATGTAGAGGTGATCGTCGTAGTCCTCGCACTTGGGGCGCTGGTTGGCGTTGACGACGTCCTCGATCGCCAGGCGGTGCATGTCCAGCACCTCGGCGATGCGGCGCAGGGTCTCCACGCCGCCCAGGCCCACCACGGAGATCCACACCACCTTCCCCTCCTGCAGCAGGCCGGGGATCTCCTCGGCGCTCTCGAGAGCACGCTCTTCGCACTGCGCGCCGTCGTAGACGAGGGCACGGATGCGGGTCGGGAAGGCGTCCGGGTGGGCCAACAGGGTGCCCGGGGAGGTTCCCGGGCGGCTGCGCAGGCTGATCGCCAGGTCGGTCGCCTCGATCTGGGGTTCGAACTCCTCCGGGGTGTCGGCCATCGCGGTCTCCTTGGGTCTCGTTTGCTCTTCTGCCCGTGGGCGGACGAACGAAGGGTATCTGCCCCGCACCCGGGATCCGCGAGCTTGACGAGAAACACGAACGCCCCCGGGGGCCGTTTCCCAGGGGCGTGGTTCGCAAAGCGACGGTAGGTGAAAGCGACCGCTCGACTACTTGCCTGCTTCGTCGACTTCCACCACGAGGTCCATCTCCAGACCGCCGAACCAGGCGGTAGGGAATCTGCCGCGACGAGCCCCGGTGAGGGCTTCGACGACACGAACATGGTCCCCGCGCAGGTAGTCCCGGTCCTGGGGCCCGAATCTCACGTCCATGGCGTCCGTGAACGCCACCAGGGGAAAGTCCGTGGTGAAGCCCTGAGCCGTGAACCCCAGGCCGTTCAGGGCATTCTCCGCCTTGAACCGGAACGAGATCACGCTGTGATCCGCAGGACAGGTCTGGCTCAGGTAGGGGATCGTCGTGTGGCCGGTGGCCGGCAGCACCGCAAGGGGCTTCACGTAGAGGTGGTTCTTCTGGAAGCCGAAGTCGTCGAGAGCCATGGCGGTGTCGTCGTCGAGACCCAGGGCGAACACCGTGGTCTTGCCGGCGGCGCGGAGCGTCAGCCGCAACTCGCCGTTGGCCGCGGGCTCCAGGAACGCGTCCCGGAAGTCGACCGGCGTGGCGCCGCTGACGAGGGTCGTGCCCAGGAGGTCGATGGGGGGGAACCACGGCACCGTCGTGCTGGACATCGGCCCGCCGCCGCCGCGGCGGGTGATCGTCGCCGGAGTGGCCATCGTGGCCAGCTGGAAAGCCGCCGCAGCGGCGACACGGGATGTCTCCACCACCTCCACGATCAGGTCCCCCTGCTTCGGGTCGTAGGTGAAGGCATTGGCAAACGGCAGGCTCACCGGCGCTGGCGCGGCGCTCGGGCTCACCGCGGGTACGTCCACGACGCCGGAGAAGGTCGTGGACATGGTGCCCCGGCGGTTCTCTGCGAGGGTGTCGGACATCGTCCGGGGTGTCGTTGCCCCATGCCCCAGGCGGATGTCCAGGGTGACCCTGGCGGCACTGCCTCCGGGCATTGCGGTCAGGACCAGGCCACGGATCCGTAGCGGATCCCGGCTCGCGGTGATGGCCGCAGCGGCCACCACGTGCTGCAGCGTGCGGTTGCGGTGGGTGTGGCTGTCCAGGGACCAGGCCTGGCGCGCGGCGACGTCGCCGCCTGGGGGCACGGTCACGATGCCCAAGCCCTGGGCACTCAGGGGCGACAGCGCCACGGCGGCCAGCAGAACGGAAGCCAGAACAGGGTGGAGGGCAGCAGGTAGGGAGGATTGCATGTCGTGCTCCTTCGAGGTCTGGGGCAGGGGCTACTTCTGGTTTTCCGGTGAGTCCGTTTTGTTACCGGGAGCTCCGAGGAAGAGCGGTTGCAGGGCTACGGAGACCTCGTCGGGACCCTCGTCCCGCAGGACCAGGGGGCCCTCGTAGGTCTGACAACCCGAGCGGACGCGCAGCCGGTAATCGCCCGCGGCCAACACCAGGGCGATGCCGGTGTGGCCGTCCGGCGCCACGTCCACCGGGGCCTCGGACGCGACCGGAGCGGCGGCCAGATCCAGGACCTGGGCATGCACGGGCGCGTCCCCTGTCTCCGGAAGGCGGAACCAGATGTGGCGCATCTCGCCCTCCTGGACCTGCAGGTCCAGACGCGTGGTTTCCCCAGCGCGGACCTCGACTTCCTCGCCGCGCACGGACACGAAGTCCATGCCGATCGCCCGCAGGCGGTAGCTCCCTGGTGCCACGGCAATCCTGCCCCGGGGCGTGACGCGGGAGAGGGACCAGCGGTTGCCCCGGGAGTCTTCGAGCCAGGCCGCGAACCGGCGGATCGCCCGGTCGTCGCGGCGCCGCAGGGAATAGTCCAGGGTGCCCCAGGTGAAGTGCAAGCTGCCCGCCTCGGCCTGCTCTTCCAGGCG
>QJVU01000208.1 GCA_003235605.1 Planctomycetota bacterium
AGATGGTGCCGAGGCCGGCCATCTCCGCGAGCTGCAGGAAGTTCAACGCCGGCTCGTCGTCGGGGTAGACCGCCTGGCACTCGTAGCCTGCTGCGCGCAGCAGCGCACAGGTGTCGGTTGCGAGCTGCGCGCTGTAGTGGTTGATCGGGTGATAGCCGACGCGCGGCTTCGCCTCGAAGCCTGCCCCCAACGCCGCCGTCATCTTGTCCCAGAAGGTCGAGCCGCCGGCGCCGAGCAGCAGGATGGTATCGCACTCCGGAAGGCGTTCGCGAACACGTCGACCCTTTGGCTGGCAGGCATCGAAGCGCGCCGCGGAAACGAGTCCCCAGAGGTTGAGCCCATGAGCGGCGGCATGGGATTGCACCTGCTCCTCGAGTTTGCGAGCGGGCTGGGACATGGCGACTGTTTGGATCATGGAAACAGTCCTTGCAAGGGAATCCTCTGCTTGCGCGGGAGGTCCCACCTGGCTAAGAAGGTCTTCCCCCGTTGGGGGAAGCACGGTGAGAATCCGGCGCTGTCCCGCAGCTGTAACCGGGGACGAAAGCCGCTGACTTGCCACTGGTTTTGCTCGTGTGGGCAGCCGGGAAGGCGCGGCGAGTAGGAAGATCCGGAAGCCAGAAGACCTCACGGGGGCCGGGTGGATGGCCAGCCAAGCCAGCCAGCCAGCCGGTTTGGAGTTCGGCACGAGGATGCCACGGCACCATGAACGTGACACGACTGCTTCCGCTCGTGGGGGCGCTCTCCCTTCTGGGCGTTGACGGTCTCGATGCACAGACCGGTCCTGCCTTGCCGCCAGGGATGGAGGTCAGCCTCCTGCACAGCGACACCAACAGTCCCTGGGCTTTCAACGGCTTTGCCAAGGACCCCTTCACGGAGCACCTCTACCTCTCGGTCTACAACCAGGTGTTCAAGGTGGACGCAAAGGGAGTGCCCACGCTCCTTGTGTCGCTGCCCTATGCCCACGCCACCGGGATGATCGCCATACCTCCCGGCAGCCTCGAGCTGTTCTTCACCAACTTCAACACCGGCGACTTCTTCCGCCACCACCTCCTCACCAACAAACAGGTGAAGGTCAAGGGAGTCGCGAACAGCTTCGACGTGGCGGTGACACAGCAGGGGGACGTGCTGGTGGTGGCCAATCCCAAGTGGCCCGCTTCCGGCGCCGCCAGCGGCGTCTGGCTCATGGACCTGAACCAGGGCAACCACCGGGAGGTGATCCAGCTCAGCGGCCCCTCCGGGCCGATCGTCTTCGACGCCATGGGCAACCTGCTCTACGCGGTGCAGCCCAGCAGCTTCCCCGCCCCCAAGGGGAGCGTTCGGCTGGTCCGGTTTTCCCAGACCCTGGTCCGCCAGGCGATCACGGGTACCAAGCCCGTGACCCTGAGCCAGGCAGCCGTCGTCATGACAGGCCTCGACGGTGCCCTTGATCTGGCGTTCGACGATCGCCAGCGCCTCTACATCTCCGACCCCCAGAACGGCGGCCTGGTGCGCACGCTGCCATCGTCCATGACCCCGGACAAGGCATTCCTGAAGCCTTCGAAGCTCACCACCCTGGGGCTTCAGTTCGTGGAGCGCCGCCCGGCAACCTTCGACGGCTTCCAGCCTGAGGACGGGGGCGCACTCTATCTGGCGACCACGGACTGGGTGAACGTGACCGGGGTCTGGCAGATTCGGGCCAGCCGGCCCTTGCTGTCCTCGAAGCCCGAGGTGCGTATCCCCAAGGGCGACCTGCAGATCAGGCTCGACAAGGCTCCCGCCCATGCAATCGTCTGGCTCGTCCTGAGCGCCAGCCCGCCCCTGGCCAACGAAACCGCTCTGTTCTACGAGGCCGGCGTGCCCGGCTGGGTAGGCCTCGACCTCCTGAGGCCCCACCTGGTGCTAGGGGGATCCAGCGATGCCGCCGGCAGCTACCACCTAAACCTCCGGAACCCCGGTGGCGCCAGCCTCCAGTTGTACCTCCAGGCCATGGCCGCGGCGGGCACACGTCCCCTCCCGCTCCAGGTCGGCACCTCGAACGTCCTCTCCCTCTTCCTCGAACCGTAGTTCATCAACCCGTAGGCGCAACACCATGAAGACCCTCACGGCTGACCTCATCCTGGCGCTGCTGACACCCTGCCTCGCGGCGCAGTCCGTTCCCGAGGGCTACCAGGCCTCGGTGGTGTCCCTGCCCAAGGAGGCCACCAACGTCCTGGTGACCGCCGGCAGCGTGGTCTACTTCAATGGCAAAGACCTCGTCCTGGACGATGGCAAGACGAAGACCAGTCTGCTGTCCCTGAAGGCCTCCACCTTCGGCTCGTTCATCAGACAGGTGGATGGTGGCCACGTTCTCTTCGGCGAGAACGGCAACGGGGACATCTACCTCGTACCCCTCTCCGGCGCTCCGGCCAAGAAGCTCGCGAGCCTCACCCTCAACTACGACGCGGTCGTCTACCCCGGAGGCTGGGCCATCGTATCGGCGAAGACCGGCGGCCTCAGCGCCAAGAACAACGACCTCGTCGCGGTGCATCTCGCAACCGGCAAGACCGACCCCATCGCGGAGCTGCCGGGGGCATCGGGTCCTGTCACCGTGGACGCTGCGGGCAACCTGTACTACGCCACAGCAAGCAGCGCCTTCCCGGCGCCGAAGAGCTCCGTGAGCCTGCTGCGCTTCGACGCCAGCGTGGTGGCCGAGAAAGGTCTGGGCGCCGGGAAGCTCGACATCAGCCACGCCAAGGTGCTGATCCAGGGACTCGACGCCGCAAGCAGCATGTGCCTCGACAGCGACGACGACCTGATCTTCGCCGACTGGATGAACAACACCGTTGTCGAAGTGAACGACGCCAACGGCGCGAACCCCACCGCCACGGTGCTCGTGGGCTACGGGAGTGCCGCGGTCTCTGCAACGGGTCTGCAGTTCCTGTCCGAACCCCGCGGCTTCTTCAGCCGGCCGGAGTTCGAACCGTTCCAGCCCCAGGCCGGCGGCACGCTGTTCGTGCACGAGACCCAGTTCAACACCACCAGCCAGCTCCGGGCCGTGAGTGGTCACCGGCCCCTCACCGGCCTGAGCACTGCCGACCCCAAACCCTTCTCGAAGTTCGCCATCCAGGTCACCGGCGGGCCGCGGCTCGGCAGCGGCCTGATGGCGTTGACCCTGCCGCTGGCAAGCAGCGTGGAGCTCAGCTTCGGGGTGCAGGGCTACGAGCAGGGCGTGCTCTGGAGCGCACCGCTCCTGCTGCCCATGGCCCTGGTGCCGGTGGCCTTCGACGAACAAGGTCACGCTGGGCTGGCGCTGTTCAACCCGGGGTTCACCAGCCCCCTGTGGATCCTGACCCAGACCTACCTGACCGACCGGGCCCATCGAGTGGCAGGTTCCAGCACCCCGCTCTATTTCTCCCTGCGTTGAGTGGCCGCAACCGGTCGCCGCGCTGAGAGCGGCCGAGGGGCTTCCCCGGAGGTGCAGCAGAGTTACAGCGGGCCCGTCTGGCGGCGGCCCGCTGGGGGACGTAATTTCGTCATGACCGTGCGGTCCCAGCACATCCTCCTCGCGCTGCTTTGCCTGCTGCTCCTGGCCGGCGGCGTCCACGTCCTGACCCAGGACGACGCCACGCCAGCGGACTACGACATGCTGCAGGCGAC
>QJVU01000556.1 GCA_003235605.1 Planctomycetota bacterium
CGCGGGTGCAGCGTGGCAGCATGCGACATGCCGTTGCTGCACTCGTCCAACGGCCTGCTGGCCTGCCATGTGCTGGAGAGCTTGTGCGCGTGTTTGGGACGCGCTACCTTCGCGAGGAGGTCGGAAGGGGACAGTCTTTCCAGTCTCGTGCTGCTTGCAGCAAGTCTTTCGGAGCACCGAGCCATGATCAACGGAGCCCATGTCATCCTCTACTCCAGGGATGCCGACGCCGATCGCGCCTTCCTCCGCGATGTTCTGGATCTCCCGCATGTGGACGTGGGCCACGGCTGGTTGATCTTCGCCCTGCCACCATCGGAGATCGCGGTGCACCCCGCCGAGAGCAGCGGGGAGCACGAGCTGTGCTTCATGTGCGAGAGTGTGGATGCTCTCGTCGCGAACCTGACCGCCAAGGGCTTTGCCTGCTCTGCGGTCGAGGACCTCAATTGGGGTCGGATCACGCGGCTCACTCTGCCCGGCGGCGGCGAAGTGGGGGTCTATGAGCCGAAGCACGAACGCCCCCCGAGCACAAACTGAACCCGACGACGTCGACGATCCCGGAGAACCGCCTGCCAACTTCGGAGGGTCCGACGACAGCACGATACTGACCGGCGAGGCGGACAAGAGGCCGTGGTGCTCGCCGCATCCCGGTGATCGAGGCCGGAGTTGTTGGTAAGCTCAGCATGTGCTTGAGCGCTCAGCATGTGCCTGGGCACTCAGCGTGTGCTCGGGCTCAGCTCGGGCCTAGCTCGGGCTTGGCATGTGCTTGGGCGCTTTGGGCAATCTGCTCCTGGGAGGTGGTTGAGATGACGGCAGCGCAGGGAGGGATCTTCACCCGTCTGATGCACGGAATCATGGGACTGGGCGTGCTGTTCCTGGTCCTCGAGGTTCATCAGCTCCGGGTCGCAGTCGAGGACTTCTGTTGGGGCGCGGGAGGCAACGATCGCGTGGAGCGGTTGTTGGCGTCCCTGGATCCACCGCTGCGGGCCATCGGCGACCGTCTGGGCCGGGTATCCGAGGCCTTGGCAGGACCGCCGGACGTGGCTCGGGCGATGCCCGGGGCTGGTGATCGCACGAGGCCCGCTCCGTGGACGGCACGGGACACGGAGGCCACGCCTGGCGTGACGGCCGACCGTGAGCTGGTGGCCGCCCGGCTGGGGTCACAGCTGGGGTCACAGCTGGCTTCACAGCTGGCTGCACAGTTGGATCCACATCTGGAGTCGCAGCTGGCTTCACAGCTCCAGTCGCAGCTGGCCGCCCTGGTGGCAGCCGTCCAGAGAATCGACGAGCGCCCGAAGGTGCATGGGCACAGCCTCCCCGATGCGTCGTCGCCAGCGCGGGGCGCCGACCGGCACGCGGTCTTGCGAACCCTGGCAGCCCTGCGGACCTCGCCCCTGGAACAGAGCCGATTCTTGACCCTGACTCCAAGGGAGCTCCTGGAACGGTACGGAAAACCCACGTCGATCGGCATCGATGAGATGGGAACGGTCTCGTGGAACTACTCCCTCGACGACTCCTGGCTGGGCTTCACTCTCTACGACGGCCGCGTGATCTACCTGAGCTATCCGTAGCCTCGCGAGCCACCCCTTCCTGGCGAAGAGCGCGCAACATTCGTGTTGCTGCTTCGGCCACCACCCGGCACTGCCGCACTGTCTGCCATGACGCCGCAATGTCTGCCATGACACTCCTCAGCACGCCCGGTCTCGTGCCTACCGTTCTCGTCAGACTGCTTCCGAGACTGCTTTCGGGCCTGCTCCTGAACCTGCTGCCAAGCCTGGCTCTGGCGGCGCCCGGCGCCAGCCAGGACGTGGACGTGGATCCCCCGTTCCTGGAGCTGCGCTCGAGCCACCACAGCCTGGCGTGGCACGTGGCGCACGCGCTGGCCGGGGAGGCGTTCTCCGATCTGGATTTCCCCGACTTCGAGGAGACCAAGCAGCTGCGCGTGGTGTACGGCGCAGACGAGCAGGTACACGTCCAGGCAGTACCTCAGGGTGAGTACGACCTGGAGCTCCGCATCCGGAAGCGGCCAGAGGTGCTCGGGAAGATCTTCGAGGAGTGCCTGGGCCCCGCCCGTCGGATACTGCACATGACCGTGTTCATGACCCTCACTGCCAAGATGCAGATGGAAGGCCGCCACGCGGCGCAGGCAATGCAGTCGGTGATGCGATTTCACCACCAGCTGGAGGATCTGCACCTGCGCGTCAAGAAAGGGGAGGAGTCGGACGCCAGCTACGGGATCGATCTCTGGGTGCAGCCGAAGCAGGGCACCTGGCTCCACGAGGTCGTTCACGGCCTCGAGGCCAGCAAGAAGGGCGCCCCCCACCTGCGCAGTCCCCACGCCACCCTGACGGTGACCGCCGCTGCCCGCGGAAAGGGGCTGACGCGTTTCCTGGAGCCCTTCGCCAATCACCTGGGCTTGTTCCGTGGCCACGACAGGGAGGAGCGTGAGCGCTTCATGCAGCTGGCGCGGGGCCGGCTCCAGCACTTCGACGGCTGCTTCGGCCTGATGATCGACGGTCCCGGTCGCTACGTGCGGATGATCGGCCTGGAGAGCCCCGAGGACTACCGCAAGCTGGCAGCGCGGAAGGTCGTGCAGGCCTTCGACTGCCGACGCCCCGGTCGCATCGATGTGGTGGTCGCGGCGGACGAGGAAATGCCACGGACGCTGGCCGGCTCAGGTATCCAGCTGCTGTTGAAGGAAACCGACCCGCTGGCGTTCACCGAGGAGGAGGCGGAGCAGAGCAGGTCGAACGGCACAGCGAGGGGCATGGCGAAGGGGAGCGCGAACGGGAGCTCAGCGCGGCTGGCGACATTTGCCGGCGTCGTCGGCGACTTCAGCGTCAAGGCGCGTCTTCCCGAAGGGGGCGAGGAGATGGCCAGGCTCGTGGCAAGGATCCGCGAGCAGCGCCTCCGGCGCATGCCGATCCTCGAGGGCGCCCTGCTGCGAGCCCAGGTCAGACTGCAGGGGCTGCGCGTCGTCCGCCACCCCGACAAGGAGCTCGAGGAGGCCCTGAAGCCACTCCAGGACATGCTCGGAGAGACGCTACGCCAAGTGCCCGAGAGTGTGGACGTGAGTCTCTACAGGTGCGAAGACCGACTCCACCTCCGGTTGGACACACGCTAGCGCGCTGCCCGCCGCTGCGACTCGCTACGGCTCGACCGGCTGAACGCCCTTGCGCCGCCGCCGCGAGGCAACCATCGCCCCGGCCAGCCCGCCGCCTCCCAGCAACAGCAATGCAAGCGGCACCGGTCCAGGCATCGGGCGGTTGCCGTTGTTCCCGTTGCCGTTGCCGCCGCCGTTCCCGGTGCCATTCTTCTTGCCCCCCTGCTTGAGGATGGTGCGGATCGACGCCACGTGCGACGCTGTCCAGGTCGAGTTGTCGACGCAGGTGAGCTTGACTGGAGCTTCGCGGGCTTCGGTGCAATCGGCTGGGCCAACAGCCAGCATCAAGGTGCATGCGAGTTCGAGCATCGGGTTACCAGGTGGGATTCAGGAGTTGGAGACAAGGCCAACTCTACCACCGGCGCTTGCGGGAGGACAAGCGCCGGAGAGAGCTCCCGAAGCACCACGCAAAGCCGAGCCCGTTGCTGCGCGCAGGGGACATCGCCTGGAGTCTCCGCCGTGGCATGGGTAGTTTCCGGTCGAACCGTCAGGTCCATTTGCCACCACCGATATCAACCGATGCCGCGGCGTAATCGCTTCGTGATCGTGGCGTGAATCGACACGCCAGAGAGGGAGGAAGACCCGAAGAAGGTCCCTGCCCTGCCCACGTCCCGATTTGGTAACGCCTGGGGTGCAGGAACTGACCTACGACCCACCCACAAGACGCCGAAGCTGTTTCTGGAGGCTCTCCCTCTCCTTCGCTGTCCATGTGGACGGCGCCGCGGGCAGCTGCCCACGACCCGTGACCTCACGAAGCGCCGCGAGGACCTCCTTCACCAGGTACAGGTGACGACGACGCGTGCCTTCGTCGCTCCCTCGCTCATGACCAGAAACGTCACACGGCGCCGGCAGCGAGTCGATCAGGATCCCGGTGACCCTGTGGCGGCCGCGCTTGTCAGTGCGGCTGCCGATGGCCGCAAGGGACTGCAAGACGATCCGGGTGAGACCGTTGCGGGGATCGCACTCGCGGGCCGGCTTCGCCAGGGCGTCGATGGACGCGGTGCCGCCGCAGACTGCCAGACACTGGGCAACGCGGATCCGCAACACGTTGGGGTTGTTGCTGGGATACTCCTCTCCGCCGGCACCCTCAAACAGGCCCACCAGCGTCGCCTCGAGCTGTGGATCGGGGTGCTTCTGCACCACGGCCAGCACCTCGTAGCGGAACGGGTCGTTGGCCACGCGCAACAGGTTCGCGGCCATCTTGGTGACGCTCTCCGGCTCGACGTCACCCAGGTAGCGCAGCGCGCGAACCCGCACCACGATGTCCTCGTCTTCCCGGGCCAGGAGACCCTTCACCCTGTCGACTGCCTCTGGGCCGACGGGCTTCTTCTCCAGGGCCATTGTCTCCACGGCGATTGCCCGCTCGCGGGAGTCCGGATCTGCCAGACGGTCGGCAAGCTTGCGACGATCCTCCCCAGGTTGCCATGCCCGCAGCAGCTCCCGTGCCTCCAGCCAACCTTCGAAGGGGTCCGGCTTGTTGGACAGGAGTTTCACCATCGCGATCGCCTTGTGGGTGTCCCCCTTCTTGAAGCTGG
The DNA here is from genome assembly GCA_003235605.1 of Planctomycetota bacterium. The sequence goes on from QJVU01000556.1 coordinate 4,696, forward strand.
CCCGCGCTGCCGCCAAGGTTCCCGCCAACTTGCGACCCCTGGCCAGAGCAGCTGCCGCGGGTGCTCGCCACTCCCCCAGCACCCTGTCCAGGGTGGCCGTGAAAGCCTCGAGCCCGCGAGGCATGGCGCACAGGACGCGGTCGTCCTTGGGATCGATCAGGTAGTGGTGTGGCCAGGAGCTGATCCCGAAACGGTCGTGGGTTCGTTGCGCTTCGCGATCTTCCAGAGTGTCCTTGAACGTCCGGCAGACGTAGAGCCACACCACCTTGTCGTAGTAAGGCTTCAGCTTCTTGTTCGGGAGCAACTGCTCCTCGATCGGCACGCAGTGCGGTCAATAGCTCTTGGTGAAATAGATATAGACCGGCTTTCCGGTCCGCAGCGCGGCGCGACGGGCCGTACGGTACTCCACATGCCAGGGCGGACCCGGCGGCAGCTTCTCGCCAGGAAGGAACAGCAGGAGGACGAGACAAGGAGCGGGGTATGTTGCCATCGTTGTCAGCGTTGTTTCCTGGCCACGATCCGGAGCGGGCCGCCGCTGCCGCCGCGGATCTTCATCGGCAGCGCGATCACCCAGGCGCCGGTGGCTGGCACACGATCCAGGTTGGCGACGTTCTCGAACGCCGGGGTGTTCGCCTTGAACAACACCCGGTGCGTGTGGAACAGGCGCGACGGCCCGTGGTCGATGCTGGGGGTGTCGAGTCCCACGGCACGGATCCGGCGCTGCTCTACCAACCACGTGGCGGCGCTCGGGTGGAGGCCCGGGAAGTGCAGCTGCAGGGCTGCCTCGGGACCGCGCTCGGCGCTACCCATGTAGCGCTGGGCATCCGGCCAGTAGCTGCCGAAGCCGGTGCGCAGGAGCACGATGGCGCCCTCGGGAATGCGGCCATGGCGGGCTTCGAAGGCCTCGAGATCCGTGACCCGCACCTGGTAGTCCCGGTCGGCGGCGGCTTGCCTCGTGACATCCACCACGACCGCCGGTCCCGCCAGGCGCTCGATCGGGATCTTGTCCACGGTGAGGGTGTCCCTCGCGAAGTGGACGGGAGCATCGATATGGGTGCCACCGTGCTCTGCCGTCGTGAAGGTGTTCGCTTCGTACCAGTAGCCGTTCGCAGTCATGCCCTTGGAGTCCACCTCGAGCTGAAAGCGTGTGGCCGTGGGCCAGTAGATGGTCTCGGCGCAGAAGTCGTGGCTGAGGTCGACCCACTCGCCCTCAGGAAGGCCGGTCCCCACCGTGCGGCAGGAGGTGGTCAGGGACAACAGCGGGGAAAAAACGGTCACCCACAGCAATCGTGTCTCCACGGCAAGCATCCTACCCAGGTGTGGTCGCCCTCGCCGGGGCATGGCCCGCTCTTTTTCGTGGGTCGATTGCTGCATACCATCGACCTTGCTTCTCATGATGAGTCCTCTGCGCGGCGCTCTTTTCCTCTCCCTGTTGGCGGCAGCCTGCTCCCAAAGCGAGGACGGTGGTCGCAACGTGAAGTCGCGCCAGGCGTTTGCCAGCCTGAACAACATTCAGATCTACTACGAGGACAACCCCTGCCCCGCGGGGGACGGGGCACGGGCAGTGGTGCTGGTGCACGGCTGGGCCTCGGACCACAGCTCCTGGCGGGCCCAGGAGCCCGCACTGCGGGGCAAGGTGCGCACGATCCTGGTCGACCTGCCGGGGCACGGCCTCAGCAGCAAGCCGCCCGCCGCCAGCTACTCCATGGACCTGTTCGCCGATGCCGTGAACCAGGTGCTCGTGGAGTGCTCGGTGAAACAGGCGGTGCTCGTGGGCCACAGCAACGGCGTGCCGGTGATTCGACAGTTCTACCGCCGCTTCCCCAGGAAGACGCTGGGCCTGGTGGCGGTGGACGGTGCGCTGAAGTCCATGATCGCCCCGCAACAGGGCACGGCGTTCGTGAAGCTGTTTCGCCAGCCGGACTACAAGAAGAGCGTCGCGGGAATGCTGAAGACGACGCTGGCACACTCGAAGATGGCTGCCGCCAAGAGAAAGCACCTCGAGGACGTGGCCCTCGGCACACCGCAACACGTTCTGGTCAGTAGCCTGCAGGGCGCTCTGGACCCTGAGATCTGGACCGAGCTGAGGATCGATGTGCCGCTCCTGGTCGTCAACGCCAGGCAACCGACATGGACCGCGGAGTACGAGGCCTACGTGAAGGGGCTTGGCCCGGACGTGGAATACCGCACCATGACCGGCGTGAGCCACTTCCTGATGCTCGATGATCCGCAGTCCTTCAACGAGATGCTGATGGAGTTCCTGCGCAGGGTCCGCCTAGCGCGCCGCTGACTCCAGCACCCCCTTGACCCGCAACCAATAGGGCAGCGTGGCTTGCTTGGCCATGCCGCGGGGCCCGCCATTGTGCACCCTGGCGATCACCTCGGCGTCGTGGTTCTCCCAGGCAACCGGCGCCCAGCGGCGCATGTAGGCAGCAACCACGTGCGTGGCGTAGTCCAGACACAGACAGTCCTCGTAGTGGCCCTCGACCCCGCTGTCCTGCCAGTAGGCGCGGGAGATCTGCAGGGGGCCGATCGACCGGCCGCCATCTCCGGCGGGCACGCCCGCGATCCGCCCGGCGCTCTCCACCATGTGGATTGCCGCGAGGATCTGTTCGTGGGTGTAGAAGGGCGTCCGTCCGGCGTAGAGCAGCCACGCGAACAAGGGTGGAACGGCCAGGGCTACGCCCAGGTGACGCATGCGGGGCTACGGGAGCTTCCTGCCCAACCAGCCGGGCAGCCCACCCTTCTTGCCCTTGTTGCCATCGGCCCCCAGGACGATCGCCCAGCATGCCGTGGTCCAGGGCTGGCCACAGCCTACGTCGGTATTGAGTCCGCTCGCCAGGCTCTCGTGCCACGGGCGGGGCTGGAAAGAGCCATCCGGAGCCCGCGCCAGGATCAGGTCCCGACGGAGCACCTTCCAATAGGCGTCGGTGGCTTCCTGGCCCAGGGCCTTGGCGGCGACCCCCGCCAGCAGGACATGCTGCATCAAGGTGGCGTGCCCGCCCAGGACGTTGGCGATGTTCTCCTTCGTGAAGCTCCCCATCTTCTGGACGAAGTCGCGCTCCCGAAGGCCGAGACCCACGGCGCCCAACCAGGCCCCGGCGGTGCGGCCGATGTTGCCCATCCCGGCCTGGCCCTCCGAGGCCGCGTAGCCCACCCCGCCGCCGGAATCAGCGGACTTCTCCAGGTAGGCGATGAGCTTGTCCGCGACTTTCTTGTCCACGGTGCAGCCCGCCTGCTGCGCGAGACCGAAGCTGCTCAGGACGAAGCCCGCCATGATGTTGAGCTCCACGTAGCCCAGCGCGTTGGGGCCTCCGGGGCCATGGGCGTATCCACCGCTCACCTCTTGCCGCCGGGCCAGTTCGTCGACGATCTTCTGCAGCTCCGCCTTCACCTTCCGGCTCTTCTGGGCGGCATGAAGCTCCCCCAGGAAGATGCCGGCGTGGCCGAAGGCCCAGGTGGTCTGGTTCCAGTTGTCGCCCCCGGGTCTGAGGCCAGCCATCGGGTCCTTGGAATAGAGCTGTCTGGTCACGAACTCGTAGGCCTGGCGCAGGTTCTGGGCGTGCTTGCCGCCCTTGAGCTTGCTGCCGCCCGCGATCCACGCCAGCCCCGCCAGACAAGTCCACACCACCGCACCGTTGCGGCCGCTCGTGGTTTCGGGGAAACCGCCGCTGGACTCCTGGTGCTCCGCAAGCCACTTGCAGGCCGCCGCCAGCAGCTTGTCTCGCATCTTCCCTTCGGTCGGATCCGCCGCCTCGGGCCCACCTCGGGGAACCGTCACCACGAGGTCCAGCTTCTCACCCTTGCGTTCCACGATCAGGACCAGCTTGTTGTCCCGCGGTCTCGACTCTGCATCCACGAGAGCCAGGGCCAGGGGCTCCCGATAGCCCGTGTCGAAGCGCGTCTGCCCCACCCCCACCACGACGTCCCCGAGCTCGAGCCCCGCCCGGTGTGCCGGACCGTTGGGGAACAACGCCTTGATCACGAGGCGTTTGGGACCACCGTCCTCGCCACTGGGACGTGAGCCGTTGAAGCGGCGGCGGCCCCCGGACTGTTGGCTCAGGTCGGGCTCCTTGCGGTCGGCATCCCAGGCCTTGGCGCCAAGCACCCCCATGTTGAACAGATCCGGCTTGCGCCACTGCATCGGCCCGGCGTCCTTGGGCAGACCATAGGGCCAGCGCAGGTCCGGCGGGCTCTTCTTGCGCTGCGCAGGCAGTTCCGTGTGGCACACGAACATCACCGGCAGCAACGGGAGGAAGAGGAGGCGACCGCGGGCTCTGAGGAGCATGTGTCCGCAGCATACAAAGCAGCCGCGCCAGCGAATAGAGTGGACGACCATGATGGACGGCCTGCGCTTCATCGTGCTCGGCGCCGCCTGGTGGCTCGTGATCGCGGTGATCCGCAGCCGCTCCCAGTCCAAGTCCAAGGGGCTCTGGTGGTTGCACATCACCGCGCCGCTGGTTGCGGTGTTGTGCATGGGTCTGGGGCTCTGGTTGATCTGGGCCGGGTAGAGGGTCTCACTCCACCTTGACGAAGGTGGCGATCCCGCTGGCCGGCATCTCCCTCGTGGTCTCGCCATCCGCGCGGTTGGGCACTCGCCGCACCGTCCACTGGATCGGCACGTTCTTCGGGAGAAGTTCCCAACCGTTGGCCGGCACCTGCCACTGTTCTCCGTGGATCCGCTCATGGAACCACTCGAAGGTTGCAAACAGGATGCGCCCCTCCCGGGTGAAGGCATGCACGGTGTAGAGGGCGTCGCTGCCCGTGCCCGCCGTGGAGCGCCAGCGCAGGAGCGGCGGCTCCTTGCAGCGCGTTGCGTCCGCCGGCGACGCCAGCTGGATGGTCTCCCGTCCGGGTGCCGGCGCTCTGGTGATACCCCACGCCAGGGCCGCCCGGTACGGCGACGACGGGGTGAGCGCCGGATCGAAGGCCGGCTGGAACCAGAAGCAGAGGACCCACAATCCGACCAGGGGCAACGCCACCGAGCAACCGGCCGCGAGCCAGCGCCCACCGAGGGTCTGCAGACCGAAGGCAAGGAGCAGCATCGCCGGGCCCAGGGCTGGGAACAGGTAGCGTCCCTGGGGTTGACCGAACCGCATGTTGAAGCGCGCCGTGATCAGGAACACCAACAGGCAGGCAAGTCCCAGGAAGCCGAGGACCACCAGCGTGGACCGGTCGGGACGACGGCGGCCGGCAACGGCAAGCCCCACAAGTCCCGCGCCCAGCAGCAGCAACGCCGCCCAGACCAGCCAGGGCGGCATGGGCAACACCATCCACCCCAGATTGCCCAGCAGGGATCCCGCGAGCGCCGGCAGGAAGCCGCCCAGCAACCATTCCCGCGCCAGGCGGGCGGGCAGCCTGCTGTCGGCGTAGGCCTCGGAGTGGGCAGCCTCGGCGAAGGGATCGCCATAGATCTGTTCGTTGCGCAGGAAGAACCACCCTGCCACCGCAAGCATCAGGGCAAGAGCCACCAGCCCCGACGCCAGCGTACGGCCGCGGCGGCCCGGACAGCGCCAGAAGCACCAGCCGTAGGCCACCGCCAGCAGCGGCACCAGGAACAGGCTGTTGAGCTTGGAGATCAGGGCAAGCCCCGTGAGCAGGCCGATCCCGACGCCGTGCGCCAGGGTGAAGCTGCCGTGAAGCAGGGCAGCACACGTCGCCAGCAGCACCCCGTGGCTGAGGAGCGTCGCCAGGTTGCCGTTGTCCAGGGCGCCGTGCATGAACGACCACATCGGCAGACCGGCCATGAGCAGTACCGCCAGGGAAGCCACATCTTGTCGGTCCGGAAACGCCAACAACCCCAGGCGCCAGGTGCAGAGCAATGTCCCCAGCCCGCAGGCCACCGACAAGAACCGCAGCACGCGCAGCAGCCAGATCTCGCGCGAGGCATCGCGCTTCTCGTCATGGCCGTGCACCCAGACCAGGTGCCTGGAAGCTCTCCCGGACTGGTTGAAGTCCGGGTTCTTGCGCAGGGAGAACGTCGTGTCGCCGTGGCCACCTGCATGCATCGCCACGGCCAGGATCCAGTAGTAGAGCGGTGGATGGTGGGCCAGGTGCTCCTCGTCCAACCCCTCGATGCCGCCGTGCCTGGCCGCGGTTCCCGGAATGTAGGGCATGTGCCCGGCATGGGCGAGGTAGGACGCATAGCGGAAGTGGTCGCTCTCATCCGGCGACTCGAACGCCGGCGTCGTGACGGCGTAGCCGACAGACAGGAGCAGGTAGCTGGCCACGGCGACCCACAGGGTGGCATGCTTCGCGGCGTTCACGGGGCGGGCTTCGCCAGGCACAGGAGCGACACGCCCAAGGGCAGGTCATGACGCGCCAGCCACCGCGCCTCTGACGCAAACAGCCGGTGCAACAAGCCGTTGAGGCCGAACGGCAGCGGAAACCGGAAGTCGGACTTGCGGTCTCGGATGGCGCGGCGCAGGAGTGGTCTCATCAAGAGCCGCACTGCCAGGATCGGCGGGAACAACAGCGTGTTGAAGTAGGTCAAGCGCTGCACTTGAAACCCCGCCGCGGAGAGCCGTTCGCGGAGCTGCCGCCGGTGGTAGCGGCGGCGGTGCTCGTTCAGAAGGTCCTGCCGACCCCAGAGGATGCGGAGCGCGGGCACGGTCAGCAGGAGCCACCCGGACGCCTTCAGAACCCGCCGAAACTCCCGGAGAGCGTGCTGATCGTCGTCCAGATGCTCGATGACATCCAGCGCGGTCACAAGGTCCACGCTGGCGTCGGCGAACGGCAGCCGCGTGGCGTCCGCCTGCACCAGGTGCTCGGCGCCGAGCACTCGACTCGAACGCAGCGAGCCGGAATCAACATCGAGTGCGCAGAGCCGGCCGCGCTCCCCCAGCAATGGGACGTTGACGCCGTGACCGGGGCCGACATCCAGGATCCACGCCCCCATGGGAAGGGACACGTGTGCCTCCAGCAGGCGGGCGAAGATGTCGCGGCGGCCTCGCACCCACCAGTGGCCGTCGGGAGCGATCGCGGACCTGCGGTAGTCGTCGTGGACCGAGCGCCTCACCGCGTCACCGCG
>QJVU01000153.1 GCA_003235605.1 Planctomycetota bacterium
AGTCTGACCGAGAATGAATCCGACCGATACCTGCCCGATCTCGCAATGTCGCTGACTACCCTCGGCACCCATCTCAGCGAGTTGGGCCGCCACAAGGTAGCTGTCGTTGTCCTACCTTCTCCACTGGTAGGGAGGCTGCTATCTCCTGACACCGGCATCTGTCGCCCCCTGGGTCCCGGCGGAGGGAGCCCGGAGGGCGACCGGAGCTGGGACCCAGGGGGTGACAGATGCCGACCCGCCCCAGTGGAGGCCCCCCATGTCACAACCCGTGAAATCGAAACGTCCGTCACGTGGCCGCCGGTACTCGCCGGCTGAGAAAGCAGAGATCCTGAAGGACGCCGAGTCCATGGGCGTTGCAGAAGCAGCTGAGAAGCATCGCTGCTCCAAGTGGACCATCTACGACTGGCTCAAGAAGCAGAAGCGGGAAGAACGGTCCGAGCAACGCTCCACGAGCCCCTATGCTCCGACAGACTCTGAAGAGACTCCCCGACAGGACGAGAGCCAGGAAGAACGACACCAGATGGTCGTCAGCATCTGGAAGCAGCAGCCCGGGCTTGGGCCGAGCCAGATCAGGAACCAGCTCAAGCGCAAGGGCTTCAGGATCTCTGTCAACACGGTTCGAGCCATCATGGAGGAGCATGGCTACGTTCAGCCCAAGGTGCGGCGCAGGGACCACACCGGAGAGTACGAGGCGGTGAGGCCGCTCCAGCTCTACCACCTCGACTTCGTCCACTTCTTCGTTCACCGGCAGAAGCAGTGCATGCTCCTGATGCTTGATGACTTCTCACGCTTTATCCCCGGCTGGACCCTGCTCCGGAGCGAGCACGCCGATGGGGTCATCACCGAGCTCGACGCCGCCATCGCGCGCTACGGCAAGCCTGAAGGCGCCATGACCGACCGCGGCTCGGCCTTCCACTCCTGGCGCGGGCTCAGCCGGTTCGAGGCGTTGCTCGAGGAGTACGGGATCGATCACTACCTCGCCAAGGAGGCACAGGTCAACGGCAAGGCCGAGGCCCTCGCCGCCACCGTTCAGAAGGAGCTGACTCGCCAGGTCGAGTTCACCGACTTGGCCGACGCTCACCGGCAGATCACTCGCTGGGTCAGGTTCTACAACTACCAGAGGACTCACCACGCCCTCGGCGGCTTGCTCGTGCCCGCCGATCGCTTTCACGGATGGCAGGAGGAAACCCTGAAACGCATCGAGCAAGGCCACGGCGCCGACTTCAACGACCTGCTCAGCCCCGACTCCCGCGGCCTCGAGCTGTTCAAGGTCATCTCCATCGCCGGTAAACCCGCCGTCTACCTCATGGGGCAGAAGGTGCTCGGGTAGAGAAGCGGTGGTCCCCTTGCAAGTGGTAGCTTTGTTGCGACTAAACACCAAGGCTCACTGCAGGGGGACCTCCTTGAACCTACCGCCAAATCTCCTCGAGCACAAGACGCTGATGATCGCTCTTCTTCTTATCGCACGCCAGCTGGCCAAGACCCTGGGGGTCGACATGGACGCTCCGCTTACCAGGATCTGCGGGCAGCTGCAGGCGAACCGCACCTCCGTCTACGAGCAGGCAGAGCGTATCCTCGGATGCTTGCAGGACCTGGCTGGCGCCCGACCCGGCCGGCCGCCGACCAGCCACAGCACCTCTGACCTGCAGGCCGATCTCAGCGCCGAGCGCCTCACGATTCAGGTGCTCGACTTCCAGATCGACAACCCGGGCGCACGGGTCCCTCAGAACGGCCGTACCTCCTATGCTCCGGTTTTCCAACGCTTCATCCTCTCACTGCACGACCAATGGCAGGGCTCTCTCGACGCCTTCGCTGCCGCCACCCGCGTCCCGCTCGACACCATCTCTGATTGGTTCAAGCTCGATCGCCAAGGCTGCCTGCCCCAGCAAAAGGCCAACCCGCCGGGTGGGCAGGGGGGTGGGCGTGGAGGGGGCGGCGGGTCCGTGAGTGGTGGGCGGTCGGCCAAGCAACCGCTGCCGATACCAAGGAATGCATCCCAGCTGGTACGCGACATCGCCCACGAGTGGCAGCGCTGGCAAGGGATTACTCGCCACTTCTTCAGTCATGCCGCCAGAAAGTTCCACCTCACCAGCGCCCAGGTCGAAAGGGTCCTCAGGATCCTCGTTGCGATCTCTCGACGACCTCGCAAGCCCTTCCGCTTCCGGGGTGAAACTCATCCACTGGCTCCTGGCACCATGCTCGTCACCGACGGCAAGAGCGTTGATGTCCACCTCCTTGCCTCTGATCAGCTCCTCCACTTCAACTGGCAGGCCATCGTCGATCAGACCACCGGCTGTGACACCGCTGTTGTCGTCAACCACCACGAGTGTGCCAGCGGCGTTGCCGAGGCGTTCCGTCTCTCGGTCAACACCCTCGGTGGCGTCCTCCCCGACGCTCTCCTGCATGACGGCAAGCCCTGTAACGGCGAGGCCAACCTCGTTCGCCTCATTCAGCAAGACCTCGGGGTTGACTTGATCAAAGCATCTCCGTTCAAGCCAGAAAACAAGGCGATCATCGAAGGCTCTTTCGGCCTCTTCGAGCAACGCTTCGGAAGCATTCGACTCGATGACTCCAGCACACAGACCCTGATTCACAGCGCTGTCCATGAGATCATCCGCGCCTACACCTCCGCTACCAACTCGGTACCTCGCATCGAGCTCAACGGCAAAAGTCGCCTCTCCGTCCTCAACGACTACTGTCCCTCTCTCGAGCAGCAACAACGGGATCTTGCCTTCCTTGAACGCCTCAAGGCTGACCATGAGCGCTCTGCTCGGAGACAGCCTGACCCTTCAGCGCTCGATCTCCTCGACACCGTCTTCCAGCGCCTCAACCTCCTCCAGCACGACCCTGATCGCTCCCTCCGGCGATACCTCGCGTCCTTTGATACCTCTGCTGTTCGTCGTGCCGCTGCCGTGGTCTCCAACAAGCTTGCGCGGTCCTCTCTCGATCTGCGCTACGTTCATCGCTACCTCGCCAAGCTCGTCCAGTCCTTTCATGATGAGATCGACCTCGAGCGCGCCGCTGACGAGCTTCTCGTCCTCTGCCAAGCTCAGAACCAATCCTGGACCTCTCACGAACAACGCGATCTTCAGCTGCTCTCCAGCTCCCTCAACGACCACGATCTCGCTTGCGTTATCTCCGAATACGCCGCCCACGGCGGCATCCCTCTCAAGGCTGCCTTCTGGAAAAACGCTCTCCTCGATCTCCTGCGAAACGCTCCTCACCTTATCGCTACCGCAAAGAAGCACCTCATACGTCTCTACGAAGCGCCCTTCAGCTCCCGGCTCGCTCTGATCGATCTCGTCACTGCTCTGGAAAACGGCCTCGTATGATTCGCTCTCGACTGTTCTCTGCGATCCGCTCTCGTCTCGCTGTGAGACAACCAAGGTCGTCTCGATGGTGTCGCACACCCGCGTCGGCACCACCCAACGGCCTCGCTCCCTCCTCTTTTCTCTTTCACCTCTTCAACGCAACGCGGGACGACCCAGTCTGTCTCTCCCACACAAGTCCACAACAGGTGTCAGGGTTTCTCCCCGTGGAGCAGGTTGACAAGGACAGCTACCACCTTAAAATGTGGGAACCCAAACGTGGAAACAGCAGCGGGACCCTTCGGG
>QJVU01000036.1 GCA_003235605.1 Planctomycetota bacterium
CCGCCACGTCGACCAGCACGCCGCGGGTCACCAGCGGCGGTACCGTCTCCATGCCGAAGCGGTTGAGTCCCCAGGACTCCACCAGGTCCCTGCTGGTCCATCCGTTGTAGAAGCGGTCGCCGATCTGGATGTGGCCGATGGAGTCGAGCTGGGTGCCGACCTGGAAGGTGCCCGCCTGGATCTCGGTGATCCAGTTGATCTGGTTCCGGCCCCAGCCCTTGCCCACCGCATCGGCGCGCCGCAGGTTGGTGAAGGGCGCCGACACGTCCACCGTCTGGTGCCAGTAACGGCCGGGGAACTTGGGCGTGTCCTCGTCGAGGACGCGGCCCAGGTCGACGGTCGTTCCGGTTCGCACCAGCCCCGCGGCGGCGCGCACCACCGCCGGCGTGACCTCGTTCAGGGTGCCGAGCTGGTCGTCCGCGCCGTAGCGGCTCGGCCACCAGGGCGCTGTGTCCTGCGGCAGGCCGCCGAGGTCGGCCCGGGAGTCGCTGGGCGGTGCCGCCGGGTTTTCCGATCCGCCGGCAGCCGCGGTACCCAACGCCCCGGCCAGTAAAATCCCTAACGCCGAACGCCAGAATGATTCCCTGTGGCTCATCTCAGCCGCCCTCGTGGAAGCCGGGATACAGGGTCATGCCGCCGTCCACGTACAGGGTCGCGCCGGTGACGTAGTCGGACAGGTCCGAGGCCATCCACACCGCGGCGTTGGCAATATCGTCGACCACCCCAACCCGGCCGTAAGGGATCAGCTCCAGCAGCTCCGCCTCGGCTTCCGGCGTATCCCAGGCCATGCGGTTGATGGGCGTCTTGATGGCGCCGGGCGAGATACTGTTGACCCGGATCTTGTGCGCCGCCAACTCCTGGGCGAGGGTCTGCATGAGCATCATCACCCCGCCCTTGGAGGCGGCGTAATTGGCGTGGCCGGCCCAGGGGATGCGGTCATGGACCGACGAAACGCACAGGATCTTGCCTCGCGCGCAGGAGCAGGTGCGGGGCATCTTTCGGTTAATGAAGCGGCGCACGGCCTCGCGGGCGCACAGGAACTGGCCGGTCAGGTTGACCGCGATCACGAAGCTCCAGTCGGAAAGGCTCATCTCCTGCACCGGAGCGTCGCGCTGCAGACCCGCGTTGTTGACCAGGATGTCCAGGTCACCGAAGCGGTTGGCGACCTCCTGGAACATGGCCTGGACCTGGTGCTCGCTGCTCACATCCGCCTGTACGCCGATAGCGTTTCCTCCGGCCTCTCGGATCTCATCGAGAAGCTCCTCGGTCTTTTCCGGGCTGCTCACGTAGTTGATGGCGACGCTCGCGCCCGCGTCGGCCATCGCCCTGGCGATCGCCGCACCGATCCCGGAATTGGCGCCGGTCACCAGGGCGGTCTGGCCCTCCAGGATCCTGCCCAGAGAGACCTGTCTGTGGCCCGGCGCCGACGCTCTGCCGGGGATATGGGAAGCATGTGTGTCCATGGTAGGGACTCCGGTCTAGGGGTGATCAGGACTTGAATTTCTTGGCGATCAGGTGGTCCAGCGAGAGTTTGCCGGGACCGTGGAACAAGGGCACGAGCAGCAGCAGGCCCCAGAGCTGATGCTGAGTCACTGCGAGCTCTTCCAGTGCTGGATAGGAGATCACCGCCACGGCGTTGAGCACGAACAGCGCAGCCGCGCTGAAGCGGCCCGCCAATCCGACCGCCAGGAGCACCGAGAAGCCCAGCTCGGAGAAGGTGGCCAGGTAGGCCGCCAGGTCCGGCGGCAGCAGCGGCACACTGTACTCGTAGCGGAACAGCTGCAGGGTCGTGTCGATGCTCTGGATCTTGGTCAGGCCCGACTTCCAGAATACATTGGCGACCCATAGCCGGATCAACAGATCGGCCACCGGGGCCAGCCAGTCCAGCCCTTGGACCGCTCGTCGGACCAGTCCCAGGGATTTGTCGAGCACGGGAAATCGCGTCGTCAGGGTTGTCGTCGTCATCGGATGCCTCCGTTACGGGTTAAGGTGAACATCGGGAAGGAAATCGCGCCTCGGTCCTGCGGGCACGAGCACGCCCTGCTCTACCCGGTGCGCAAGGACCGGTCCGAGGTCAAACGCGGAATCGACTTCGAAGGCCGTTTCCAGCGCGGCAACCAGGACTTGCCCCTGGGCCAGCGCATCGAGCCAGGCGTGCTCGCCCGGGGACAGAGCTTCCAACTGGATTGCGGCGCCGCACCGCAGGACCAGCACCCGGCAGCCGCCTTCGCCGAGGTCGACCCGGTCGTCGCCTTCCCACCCGGGCTGATTGACCTGCCAGATGCGCAGCACCGGATATTTGGACGCGAGCAGGCGGGCCGCCGGCTGCAGGTCGAAGCGCAGCTCCGAATACCGGTCGGCCGGGAGGTGATGCAGAGAGGACGGATCCAGGGGTGGGCCGGGCTCGGTGTGGAAGACCTTGTGATAGGCCCATTCCAATTCGGCGACGTCCTTCAGATAGGGGTGGTCCCAGGTACCGGGGAGTGTGGCGAGAAACTCCCCGAAGCGGTCGCCGTAGAGGTGTATGTCGCCCGACAGCGAAGGCTGGGCACGGACGTAGCCCCGTGCCGCCGCGGAGAAGAAGACCTCTCCGACCAGGCGCTGCGTCACTGGAAACACGGCTTCGAGCGCGCTCGACAGGTTGGCGAAGAGGTTGTTTCGGTAGATGCGCAGCCGGCGCTCCCGACTCAGCCCCTTCGACCACACCCTTGGAGCGAAGCTCACCGTCGCCGACTCGCTCAGCAGTGCCTCAGCGAAGCCGAGCTGTAGCTCACGCAGCGTCGGCATTGCGGACCTCCAGGATCGTCTGGGCCAGGGATGCCTCTTCCACCAGCACGGACAGCGGTGGCAGATCGGTGTCCCACTCGATCAACGTGGGCGTGGCGCCGAAGCGCTGTATCGCTGCGTGGTAAAGCGCCCAGACGTGGGGATGCACGCGACGGTTGTGGGTATCGATCAGGATTTCGCGGCCGCGGAAGCTCTTGCGCGTGAACCCGGCCAGATGGATCTCCTCCACCACTCCACGCGGTATGCCGGCCAGGTAGGTGAAGGCGTCGAAGCCGTGGTTGAAGGCGCTGACGTAGACGTTGTTCACGTCGAGCAGCACGCCGCACCCGCTGCGCGTGGCGAGCTCCGCGAGAAACTCCCATTCGGGGATGCAGGAATCGGCCAGCTCCAGGTAGCTGGAAATATTCTCGATCAGGATCCTGCGGCCCAGCCGGTCCTGGATCTCCGCCACCCGATCGATCAGGTGGGACAGCGCCTCTTCGGTGTAGGGCAGCGGCAGCAGGTCGTTCAGGTAACGTCCGTCCACCGAGCTCCAGGACAGGTGCTCGGAGACGAGCACGGGCTCGACCCGGTCGATGAGCGCACCCAGCCGCCCAAGGTGCTCCTCAGCCAAGGGATCGGTGGAGCCCACCGACAGGCCCACCCCGTGCAGACTGACGGGATAGGTCTCCCGCGCCTTCAGGAGGTGGTCCAGCGGTAGGCCATGCCCGAAGTAGTTCTCGCTGTGGACCTCAACCCAGCCGACGGCTGGGCGGGTGGCGAGAAGCTCGTGGGCGTGAGGGGCTCGAAGGCCGATCCCGGCGGTCGCCGGGATCGACGCGGCC
>QJVU01000053.1 GCA_003235605.1 Planctomycetota bacterium
GTCCCGCGAGAAGAGAGGGACACCGGATGGTCCGGGACCCGGCCGCTGAGCGGAGGACAGCGCCCGGCCGTGGCTGAGGCCTGACCGGTCAGGGGGGCTTCGCGTTCACTCCCTGCCGGTCGACAACGCCAGGCGTTGCGCTATGCGGCGGTGCTCTGCCGCCTTCTGTTGGTTCCCAAGGCGGGAGTAGCTGTCTCCCAGGGCCTGGTGCGCCTCGCGGTAGTCCGGCTGCAGCCTGACCGCGCTCAGGAACGCGCGCACTGCCTGCTGGTGCTTCTGCTGTCGTGCCTGGCACAGACCGATGCAGTAGTAGGGCTCAGGATTCTCCGGCTGCTGTCGCTTGAGCTCCTCGAACTCCGCAATGGCGGCGTCGTACCGCTGCAGCTTGTCCGCCAGGAGGATGCCCAGCGTGCGGCGCGGGTCGACGGCCTCGGGTTTGAGGGCGATGGCTCGCCGCAGATACGGGATCGCGTCGCCGTAGCGCTTCTGGTCCTCGTAGGCCTTGGCAAGGTTGAACAAGGTGAAATGGCTCTGCCCATCGAGTCGGACCGCGTGCTCCCACAGCTGCACCGAGTTGCGCCAGATACCGACCTGCCGGAACGTCAGCGCGGCAAGGCTCGAGAGCGCGAGTGCCGAGATCACTACCGTTGCCGTGCGGATCCTGGCTGACCTGCGCAGGAGAGCCAGGACGCCGCCACTCGCGAGGAGCGCCAGGGGTAGGCATGCGAGATACGTGTAACGGTCTGCGACCTTCTGAGGACCGCTCTGGGTGAAACCGAGGACCGGTGACACGACGACTGCATAGGCGAACCAGCTGACGGTCAACCACGGCACCCTGCGGCGCCAGATGATGAGGGCAACCGTGACTGCAAGGACGGCCGCGAGACAGAGCACGTACAGCGGCCGGAACGGATCGAGATTGGCCTCGAGCTCGTAGAGGGGTGACAGGTTCGCTGGCCAGAATGTCGCCAGCGGATAGAAGCACAAGCCGTAGGCCGCTTGGGCGACGCGTTGAAGGATGCCGTAGTCGGCCAAGGACCTGGTGGCTCCCGCGGCTCCCTGGGCCCAGGACGCCAGCAACATGAAGACCACGGAGATCACCAGGAACGGGAGCTTCTCGTAGAGGATCCTCCCCCATGCGTCGTGCTCCGCAAACCGCCTCAGGGGCCAGGCGTCGAGTAGCAGGAGGACGCCGACGATCGTGACGCCCCACGCCTTGGCAAACATCGACAGCACGAAGAACAGCAGGCAGAGCAGGTAGGGCCGGTTGGATTCCGGAAACTCCGGGCGCCGGACATAGCACAGCAACGCCAGGAGGTAGAAGCAGCCGGAGAGGACGTCCCGGCGCTCCGTGACCCAGGCCACGGACTCTACCCGTAGGGGATGGACCGCGAATGCCAGAGCACCCACCGCAGCTGCCATCGGGACAGTGTCGCCGCTCTCGGGAGAGGCGTGCCGTAGCAACCTGGAGAACAGCTCGAAGGCGATCAGGGCATTCGCCAGGTGTAGCAGCAGGTTGGTCAGGTGGTAGCCCTGGGGATTCATCCCCCAGAGGAGGTAGTCCAAGCCCAGGGACATCCACGACAGGGGTTGGTAGTGCCCCATGTGTGGTGTCGTGAACATCCACCCAAGCTGAGCCGGCCCGAGACCCCGGTAGTGCGGGTTCTCGTAGATCCCCTTGGCGTCGTCGAGGTTGACGAAGTCGAAGTGCTGGAGAAGCAAGGGGCTGAAGGCCAGTGTCGTCAGGACAAGGACCGCGGTGCTGGGCCAGGACTGCTGCACAACGCCGACAGTAAGGAGCCAGACTCCGCGACGACACCAGTTGTCATGAATGTGACGACCCGCGGCGAAACAGAGAGTGGCTCCGTACTTCTCAAGGCCCCTGTGTTCCTCCACAATAGTGGGTCACCCGCCCCCCCCCACCGGGGACACCTCCATGAAAACGACACTCGTCTCGTCCCTTCTCCTCGCTTGGTTGGCTTCGCAGGGCATGGCCCAGGTAGTGCCGTCGTCCCTCACCAAGGTC
Organism: Planctomycetota bacterium; assembly: GCA_003235605.1. Next base: position 2,027 of record QJVU01000053.1, read on the forward strand.
GGTACCTACACATCCGCTGCGCTCGGTCTCAGCGCGGGCGCCGGCGGTTTCGAGTTCGACTCCTCGGGGAGCACCCTCTACATCAACGATCCGGTTGCGGACCGCGTCATGTCGGTGCCCGTGGTCCGGGATACCAGCGGCAGGATCACCGGTTTCAAGACAGCCACGGTGTTGGTGACCTCGAACAGCTCCACCCAGGGGTCGCTGGACGGCGGCAACACCAGAGACTCGCTGGGCACCTTCTTTCTCACGAACTGGAACACCTCGGAGCTCGAACAGTACTCACCATCGACGAAGGCACACACCGTGACGACTCTGAAGCTCGGGGTCACCGGGTCTCCAGGGGGTGCGGAGTTCCTTGCTGCCAACAAGACCCTCCTGGTCTCGAACTACGACTCCGGTGGAATCTACGAGCTGTCCCTGACGCTGACCTCGAACCTGACCTACACCGTGGGACAGGCCACGAAGTACCTGACTACACCCGCGGGCGTCGAGGGATTCGAGTTCATCCCCACGGGCCCATTCAACAAGAACCGTGGCCTCGTCGTGGTGAACTACGACAAGGGTACCGTCGACCTGGTGGGGATCGATCCGACGACGAGCAAGCCCTTCGTCAACGCGGCCGGTGCGTCTTTCTTTGTCCCGCTCATCACCGGGCTGAGCGAACCAATGGACATCGAGTTCGACCCGATCACCAACGACATGTTCATCACGGACTACAGCTCGAAGACCGCGACCTTGCTCCAGTTCTCCGGGGAGATCCGTGGCGGCCTCGACGGTGCCTTCAACCTGTTTGGACCAGGTTGCCCTCAGCAGGGCGGGGTGGTTCCGACCGTGAGTGCGAGCGCACTACTGCGCATAACGTTGCCCGTGACCTTCCAGCTCTCGAAGGCTCCTGCCAGTCAGTCTGTGGCGTTCCTCGTGTTCGGCGTCGGCTCGGTAGGCAACCTTGGGGGCTTCCTCTTCGTCGGCACCAGCTGCCGCGTCTACGCGAACCCGATGTTCAGCGTGCCGGTCCCGACCAACGCATCCGGGGTGGGATCTTTCTCGATCACGATTCCCAAGGAAGCCCTGGGCATCACGCTGTTCACCCAGGGCTACGCCCTTTCCAACGGCGCAAACGCCCTGAACCTGACGGTCTCCGACGCCGCGGTCAGCCTCGTAGGGAAGTGACGGTCCATGCCGACCCCCCTCGAGGTTGTGAAGGACGTGTATGTCCGTTTCGCGGCAGGCGACATCGCCGGTTTCTTGAGCCTTTGTGCCGACGACATCGAGTGGGTCGTCAACGGACCGGCGAGCCTCGAGAAATGCAAGGCCTTCCGGGGACGACAAGGCGTGCAGGAGTTTCTCGACATCCTCGCAGGCTGGGAGTTCAGCTCGTTCTCTCCACGGGAGTTCGTCGTGGATGGGCAGGTCGTGGTGGTGCTCGGCGACGAAGCAGGAACCGACAAATCTTCAGGCAAGCGGTTCGCAAACCGTTGGGCCCATGTGTTTGGCGTGGAAGGTGGGCAGATCGTGCGCTTCCGCGAGTTCCTGTGTCACTGGACACACCCAGATCAACCACCGGCCATGACCTGGCACCC
>QJVU01000444.1 GCA_003235605.1 Planctomycetota bacterium
GGCGGTCACTGACCACGAACGACCTCCGCAGGTCCACATGATGCACGGACGCCGCCTCGATGAGCAGGCTCTGTGCGGGCGGTTCGACCCGATCCCGCGACTCTCTCTGGGCCCGACCCGGCTGGAGCCAACCCGCCTGGACTGCTTCCGCGCGGGGCCGAGCCGCCTGGTCCCCTCCCGCCCGGGCCCGCTGATCCGGCCCATCGCCGAGGGACGCGCCGCCGCCACGATCGCTCCCTTTGTAGAAGATGCCGTCCAGGTGCGCATCGTTCCGCGCCAGAGCCTCACGAAGCTCCTGGTGGATGCGATCCAGGCGCACGGCGGTGAGCCGTCCGGTGGCAAGCTCCGGCTGCTCGGTGAGGACCAGGCACAGGTATCCCAAGCGGTTCAGCCCACGGACGAACGCTGCCGCGTCCCTGCGCAGCGAGACCCGTTCCACCTGCAGAGGACTCACGGGCGTGCGCTGGCGCTCGTCGCAGACACGCTGGTTCAGTGTGCTGTCTCGGTCCAGGAAGACGGCCGGTTTGAGCATTCGGTCCGCGATGATACGGCAGCAGGCAGCCTGGCCACCAGGAAACTACCTGCCTGCGCGATCCCGACCTCTGCGACGCTGGCGCCGTTCTTCGTGGCGGGCACCAGCCTCGTTGATCGCGCGGAGGATATCGACGCCATAGTGCTGAACGCGCCACGGCTCGAGGAGCCCGCTCGACGCCAGATCATCCATATGCTGCGGCCGCGGGCGCAACCTGCTGAGCTCGAACATCGTGCGGCGTAGCAAGACCAGTGAGGCGTCCGTGCCACGAGAAGCTGCGGCCGTCTTGCGCCAGACGCGCAATGCCTCATAGACGGACCGTTGCTCGTCATTGAGCTCACCGACCTCGCCTGACGCCCGTGGCAGCCTGACCGCTTGCACCGGGCCGAGCTTGAGAGCTCGGCGGACGGTCGCCAACACCTCCGCCCCACGCTGTTGCCGAACCCTGGGACTGAGGATCTTCTGCCGCCGCAGATCCTCGTCGGACTGCGGCTTCGCGCGCGCCAGCCGCAGCAGGATCTCGTTGGAGAGCACCTTGAATGACGGTCGATCCAGCTGATCGGAGATCTCGTGGCGCATGACAAACAGCTCGCGCAGCACCCTGCGTTCCATGCCATCCAGTTCATCTACACCCTTGATCTTGATGAACTCGTCCGGGTTGAACGTCCGGCGCTCCGGAATCAGACCCGCGAGACGCCGGCATTCTGCGGCAACCTCCAGGCAGTTGAGCGGCGGCTTCTCGTGCAGTTCCTTGCGCAACTTCTCAGCGAGCGACAGCAGGTAGTGAGTGTCCTTGCTGGCATAGTCCAGCTGTTCCTGGGTCAGGGGACGCTTTCCCCAATCACTGCGCTGGAGTTTCTTGTCCAGGGTCACGCCGTAGAACTCCTTCAGCAAGGGTGCCAAGCCGACCGTCGGATAGCCAAGCGAGGCCACCGCCACCTTGGTATCGAAGATGGCGCTGATCTCGAACGCATGGCTGCGCTTCAACATCAAGACATCAAACTCGGCGTCGTGGAATATCTTCAGGATGCCAGGATCCGCGAACACCGGCACCAAGGGGTCCAGGTCGATGCCGGCCAGTGGGTCCACGATGCAGTCCAGCTGCGGCATGCTGACCTGGATCAGACACAGCCGCTCGCGGTAGGCGAACAACGGATTGGACTCGGTGTCTACCGCGATCGCCTCCTGTTGCAGGAGGCGCTGGGCCAGTTGGACCAGCCCCGCATCCGTGTCCACGTAGACCGGTGGCTTCGCCCCCGGCCTTTCGCCGCCTTTCTCCCCGCTCTTGACGGTCATCTGCTCTTGACGGTCATTCGCCTTGAGGGGCCTTCGCACGGCAACCGTAGCGGTCCGCGCCCGAGGCGCGAACAACCAAATCCTCACGGGCCCTTATTCCGGTGCAAAGTAATACTCCGCCGGCGGGACCACGGGAGGGGATCGACAATGGCATGAGCGGGCCGTGCTTGCTTGATTGTCCCGGATGACCAAAGCCGATTTCGAGTCCGGGGCGGATGCCTGTGCCGGCCGCGGCAGTCGCGCCGGTGGTGCCAGCCGTCGTTCTGCAGAAGCGCGTCGGAAGCACGCCGCCTACCTCTATCCCGCCCTGGCCAACTACTACACCGAGCCCCTCGTGCTGGAGTCGGCGGCCGGCTGCCGGGTCATGGACACCGACGGCAACAGCTACCTGGACTTCTTTGCCGGCATCTTGACGGTCTCCGTGGGACACTGCGATCCGCGGGTGACCGGGCCGCTGAAGGCACAGATCGACAAGCTCGGGCACACATCCACGCTCTACCAGAACCTGCCGATGGTCGACCTGGCGGAGCGCTTGGCCCGCATCACTCCAGGGCGACTGCAGAAGAGCTACTTCACCCCATCGGGCACCGAGGCCGACGACACCGGCGTCGTGCTGGCTCAGGTCTACACGGACTCTCTGGAGATCATCGCCCTTCGCCATGGCTACTCGGGTCGCAGCGTCCTGGCGCAGTCCCTGACTGGACACGCCCCCTGGCGAGCAGTCCCGACGCAGGTCGCTGCGGTCAAGCACGCTGTCAGCCCGTACTGCTACCGCTGTCCGTTCGGCCTCACCTATCCGGGATGCAAGATGAAGTGCGCCCGGGACGTCGAGGAACTGATCCAGACCACGACCACCGGACACGTAGCGGGGTTTCTTGCCGAACCGATCCAGGGCGTCGGCGGCTTCATCACACCCCCGCCCGAGTACTTCGAGATCGTCACCGAGATCGTCCGCCACCACGGCGGCGTCTTCATCTGCGACGAGGTTCAGACCGGCTTCGGCCGCACGGGCGGCAAGATGTTCGGCATCGAGCACTGGAACGTGGAGCCGGAGATCATGACCTTGGCCAAGGGCATAGCCAACGGCATGCCCCTAGCGGCCACCATCGCAACGCCGGAGATCGCCGACGCCTTCCAGAGCCTCACGATCTCTACCTTCGGGGGCAACCCGATGTCCTGCGCTGCGGCCAACGCCACCCTGGACGTGATCGAAGGCGAGGACCTGCCGGCCAACGCCGAGGCCATGGGGGCGCGTTTGCAAGCCGGCCTGCAGCGGCTGCAGCACGACCACCCCAAGAAGATCGGCGAGGTCCGCGGCAAGGGCCTGATGCTGGCCCTCGAGCTGGTTGCCGACGAGACCGCCAGCGACCGCACTCCGGACACACGTGCCACGGCACGACTCTTCGAGGAGACCAAGCAGCGGCGGCTCCTGATCGGCAAGGGCGGGCTCTACGGCAACGTCATCCGCATTGCGCCACCGTTGACCGTGACAGCCGACGAGATCGATGAAGCCCTGACAGCCCTAGCCGAGAGCTTCGCCGCGATGGAGGCCTGAGCCGCCGGAGAGGCTGTACGTCAAAGAGCACCGGGGCACGGTCGGCCCCGGTGCTCGCTCGCGGGAGACCGACGGAGTTACTGCTGGAGGTAGAGGATCGGAACCAGTGTCTGAACCGGTCCGAATCCGTACGGCCGGGCTCCCGAATCATAGTAGTAGAGGTGCTGGACGAACTTGATCGGCGTCGCAGTCGGTAGCGCGGCAATCGGGGCGTAGCCCGCCC
>QJVU01000316.1 GCA_003235605.1 Planctomycetota bacterium
GATCCCGAGGATGCACCGGTTGCCAGTGTGGGTAGTGCATTCCAGGAGCTGCCCCAGTTTCCGGGGGGCGTCAACGTCGAGTTCGTGCAGGTGCGTCCAGATGGCGGCATCCAGCAGCGAACCTACGAACGCGGCAGCGGCGAGACCCTGGCCTGCGGCAGTGGTGCAACTGTGTCTGCTCTTGCGGCCATCGTCACCGGGCGCACACCAGGCCCCGACGTGGCCGTGCATCTGCGGGGTGGCGTGCTGACCGTTCGTCGCCGGGCATCCTCCCTTGTCATGGCAGGGCCAGCCCGTACGGTATTCACCGGGGAGTTCCTGGTTCCTCAAGTGTGAATCCCGGCTCCCCCGGACAGTAGGGCCTGATGCCCACCGCAGGTAGGAGGTTGTTGTGATAGCAGTTTGGATTCTACTTGGTCTCGGGGTTGTCCTGATCATCCTTGGGATCTCGGTCTACAATGGGCTGGTTGGCCTCAAGAACGAGTGCGCGAACTCGTGGCGTCAGATCGACGTTCAGCTCAAGCGTCGCTACGACCTGATCCCCAATCTGGTGGAGACAGCCAAGGGCTACCTGAAGCACGAGCGCGAAACCCTCGAAGCGGTGATCAAGGCACGGCAGATGGCGATCGACGCTTCGTCGGTAGCCGAACAGTCGAAAGCCGAGAACTTCCTGACCTCCACGCTGCGTTCTCTGTTCGCGGTTAGCGAGAACTACCCAGAGCTCAAGGCCAACGAGAACATGATGCAGCTCCAAGAGGAGATCACTTCAACCGAGAACCGGATCGGCTTTGCTCGCCAGCACTACAACGACGCAGTGATGCGCTACAACAACAAGGCCGAGCAGTTCCCCGGCAACATCTTGGCCGGCATGTACAATTTCGAGAAGAAGGACTATTTCGAGCTCGAGGAAGCAGAACAACGCGAGCCGGTCAAGGTCCGGTTCTGACCAAGGTCGCCTCATGCCAGCGACTCACCCACTCCACGGCACGACCATCCTCTTGTCCGGAGCCACGGGTCAGGTGGGCGTTGAACTCACCAAGGCGCTGGTTTCCCGTGGTGCCAATGTCGCCGCCGCGGTTCGCAAACCCTGGCAGGTTGAACGGGTGAGAGAGATCGTCGGAGGCGGGAGGCACCTGGTGGCGGTCGTGGAGACAACGGACAGCGAGGCGGCAGCCGGCCTCGTGAAGGGTGCCGAGGATTCCCTGGGCCCGATAGGCGCTTTCATCTCGGTCGCCGGCTCATTCCAGCTTGCGGCCGCCGGCCAGGACAGCGCCCTCGACACCCTGCGACTCCTGGAATCCAACTTCCTGTCGGTGGTCACCCTGGCGCGGGCTGTCATCGGCCCGATGCGCCGCCGACGTTCAGGCAGCCTGGTCTTCACGGGCGCCAGGATGGTTGGCTCGGCCGTCTCCGGGATGTCCTCGTACCTGGCCAGCAAGGCGGCCTTGCATGCCTGGGCACGCTGCGTCCACAAGGAGCTCGAGTCCGAAGGCGTGAGGGTCGTGGTAATCACTCCTGGAACCATCGATACCGCAAGCAACCGTGCGGCAATGCCCGAGGTGGACCGCGCTGGGTGGCTTCCGCTTCCGGTGGTGGTAGATGCCGTGATGGCTGCCGCGGCCGGGCAGCCAGGCTATGAGGGGCCTCTGTTTGATCTTCCCACGCAGGGATAACATCCCGTCATGCTGACTTGGTCGCTGTTTCTCTGCCTGCTGGTTCAGCAAGTCCAGGAGGCGCCGGATCCCACATCGCGGCCCACCACGCAGAAGCACGACCTGAGCAAAGTCCGGAACCTGCTCGCGAGGTGGCTCGACGAGAGACAACGCAGCGAATCCCTGTGCACCGAGGTTGTGCAGGCGGTCGCAAACGCAGGTAGTGAGGCCATGCAGATCCTGGCTCGGGAGGCAGCCAAGGCCCGGGAAGGCACGGACCGCGCCAGGGCCCGAGCGTTGGACTCCATCATCTGCCACCTGGGCTTGCACTGGTTGGAGCGCGTGAAGCAGAGCGGAATGATCTACGCCGGGCAGTTCTCTGTCCTGACCCAGCTGCAGCCGACTGTGGGAGAGTTCTACCTGACGCTGGTGATCGACACCCCGCAGTGGTTCCCCGACAATCGCCGGGTCGAGGTCATCCCCGCTATCCGCGACCTCTACCCGAAGTCCCCAGGGGAAGCTGCCCAGGAACGGCTCAAGCAGATCGCAAGCAACGATGAAATCGAGCCCCTGAGTCTCCGAACCAGCTTGAAGTACGCTCTCGCCCAATGGGGAGACAGGAGCCTCGTCAAGGACCACATTCACAGGCTGACTCAGGAAGCACAGTCGCAGGATGCCGAGACAAGCATGTTGGCTCTGAAAGCGCTTGCCTCAACGTACTACCAGATGCGGGACTACCTGACCGCGGCCAGGATGCACAACGAGTTCCTGACCAAGGCGGAGGCGGAGGACTACTACCGAGCTCCGGTCGACTACTACAATGCCGCCTGCTGCATGAGTCTCTCCGGCAACCTCAACTCGGCTCTGGATCTGCTCGACCGTTGTCTGAAGCGCAACAACTCGGATCGCGTGGATGAATCCGTGAAGCTGGGGCGGCGCCTTTTCGAGAACGATCCGGAACTGCGGGCCGTACGCAAGACCAAGCGTTTCCGAGAGCTGCTGTCCGCTGCCTTCCCCGATGTCAACAAGGACCGAAAGCGGGCCGGCCACGACTCCAATGACGACAACAAGGGAAAGGACAAGGACAGGTAGCTGACCTTTGCCTCTGCCCTACTCGTTCCTGCTGGGTGTCCTGGCATTGCTGACCTACGGGTTCGTGGACGACCGCCTGCCAGAGCCCGTCTCCGCGCAGTCCTTGTTCCCCTGGATGTTGCTGCTTCCGGGTCCATGGATCCTTGCTCGCGTCATGCAGAACGCGATACGCAGCGGTCGTGTCTCACCGTACCTTGGTGGAGTCCTCGTGACTCTCTCGGTGCCCGTTGTCTACCTCCTGTTGTTGATGCCAGGACAGCTGTCGTACCTGGCGCACGAATGGTCGGTGCGCTCGCATCTTCTGGAGATCGTCATCCTGGTAGCCCCGCTCCTGCTGATGGAGTTCTCTGTGTCCCACGCGATCCGCCGGAGATCCCGCTTGGATGGAACGGAGCTCCGCGTCCGCTACCACACACCGTTGGTACTCTTGATCCTGGTGCCCTTGTTGCTGTTCGCGGCGGGCATGGATGTGCTGTTCCAGTCCCGCGAGATGATGCTGTTCTTCAGTTGGACATCGCTGGGTTCCCAGTTGGGGCTGTTCATCTTCGTGGGTTTGCTGTGCGTCCTCCTGCCCCTGCTGTTCCTTCTGTTGATGCCGGTTGCAAGCGACGTCCCGGCGGACCTCCGCGGCACAGCCAGCTCTCTGGGGTTCCCCGCTCGCGCGCTCTATTCGATGAACACGGGCGGGACCCTGATCAATGCCGCGCTGGTGGGACCGTTGCGCTGGCCCCGGTTTCTGGTGCTCACCGACGGTCTGTTGGCACATCTGGACCCTCTCTCCTTGCAAGGCGTGGTGGCCCATGAGGTAGGTCACGCAAAGGCGGGACACCCCACGCTGCTGATGGTGTTGTTCGTGGCAGTGCCGATCTTGTGTCTGCCGGCCTTGGAGTTCCTGCCAACCAAGGAAATGACACCCGAGATCCTTCTCCTGCTGGGAGGTGTGATCTTGATCGCGGCCATCACTGCACTGCGCCGGGTCGCACACCGATTCGAGTTCGAAGCCGACCAGCTGTCCGCCGAAGCCCTTGGTGGTGCCTCCCCCTGCATCCGTGCTCTGGAACGTGTGGGACAGATACCTGCCGCCGGCTCTCCGCATCGGTCGAGCTTGCGCCATCCAAGCGACGCGAGACGCATCGAGAACCTGCTGCTCTGCGAGGCGGATCCTCAGCACCGGATGCGCTTCCATGCCCGCGGCCGCGCGTTGCGAGGCCTCGTCTGGGTCGGATTGCTGCTTGCGGTTGGCCTGTCGATCTGGGCCCAGCTGCGTAACTGGCCGGCCGATCACATAAACCTGCTGATCTACAGCGGCCGCTTCAACGAGGCTGCGCTAGCTCTCGACCGGATGCCTGCGGAGCTGGACCCGAGGCAGGCACGCGTGATCTCGGAGCTGCGAGAGGAGCTGGCCGCCGGACAGGAGTTGTTCCCGCACGGTGGTGAGTGGGAAGAAATCCGCGATGGCCTCGGAAAGCGGGCGCTGGAACGGGGCAAGCAGATCCTGGTGAAGGACGGCGCAGCAGCTGCGCGACCGTGGCTGGCATTGGCACTCTCCAGCAGCGATCCAGCCCCTCAAGACGTGGCCCTCTATCTCTATTGCCGCGCCATGGCGAAGCATGGCGAGGAAGAGGCGGCTGAGGCGGCTCGGCTCCGGAAACACCTGCTCGACCGCCTGCGGATCGGGGGCGAGCTTGGTCGCGCGATCGCGCTTGGTCAGTAGCGGTTCACCTCTACCGCCCAGGTTGTCTCCAGCTTCCAGACTGGATTGCCGTGGCGGTCGAACTCCCTCACCATCCCGTTCTCCGCGACCAGGGTGTGCCCGTTCGGCAGCCGGTCGGCATCACTCGGCGCGCTGAGGTCTTTGATCTCCATGACGGTCTTCCCGCTCGGGTCGACCTCCCGCACCAGGTTGAGCATGCGGATCGTCAAGAGAGTGTTGCCGTTTGGCAGACGGTCGGCGTCATGCACGTTGGCCATGTTCGTCAGCTGCCAGACGATCTCGCCCTTCTTGTTGACCTCGATGACCCGATCCTCATGACCATCGGCGATCAGGGTGTTGCCGTTTGGCAGACGGTCAACGTCATAGGGCTGGACCGATTTGTCGTACTTCCACACGATCTCTTTCTTTGGATTGACTTCGATGACGCGGCGGCCAAAGGTGTCGGCGATCAGGGTGTTGCCGTTTGGCAGACGGTCGGCGTCGTAGGGGTTCTTCAGGTCGTCGAACACCCAGACGTCTTCTCCCTTGCGCGTGATCTCCCGGACCCGGTTCACCGAGAACTCCGTAATCAGGAGGTTACCGTTCTCCAGGCACTCCACGTCCCAAACGCCAAAGATCTCCTCGATCTCGAACACCTTCCGACCCTGATCGTCGTACTCAGCGATTCGGTTGTCAGAGTAGTCGGCAAGCAGTGTGAATCCCCACATCGCTCCGCCACCGACCTCGAACTCGATCTCCGTGACTCTCTCCATCGGAACCACGCTGCTTCCCAGGTCTCGGGTCACGATGCCAACATGGGTCCTGTTGATGTCGGCGATATGACAGAGGATGCGATCGCCGTTGACCAGGTTGAGGCGCGTAAAGGTGATCGGGCTGACGTGTTGCTGCAGGGGTCGCTTGAACAGCATTCCCGCGACCTCCGTGAGCGGCAACTTGGCTTCTTTTCCGCTCGCCTCCTGCAGGGTGACCGAGTTCTTGTCGACTGCCTGGATGTGCCCGGTGACAGACTTGCGACTTCGTAGCTGCACCTTGTCGTGTTTGTCCGACGCGCCGAGAAGTCTGTCCAGACCCGGATCCGTGGTCAGACCCTGCACCTGCGATCGCGGCACCGACACCCTGCCGAAGGTATCGGACTCCACCTCCACAGTTTCCGGAGTGACTTGCAGCAGGGTCCCGGTGATCAAGCTGCCCTGGAGCAGGAAGAGCCGACAGAAGCCGCTCTCGCTGGCGACGGCCGGCTTTGCCCCGGAGAACACCAGGCTGTCAGCTTTCTTCAGGGGCAGTCGCAGCACCGCAAGGTCGATCGGCGCCTTTTCCTCACCCGTGCCGGCCAGCACCGTTGGCCGCGCCAACAGGATCTGGTCACCGCTGAAGCCCACGAGTTCCCCATCCAGCTTGCTCAGGTCGCTGAGCGAGGCCCGACAGTGGTGGGCAGCGGTGCCCGGCGACGGCATCTCCATCGAGGCTGCGGCACGCAGCAACGGGTCTTTGTGCTGCCGTAGCTTCTCCAAGAGCGCCGAAGCGTCGTCGCGTCCGCGCAGGATACGCACCATCGAGACGCCTTGCTGCTCGCTCAGCTTGACCTTGCCTCCTACCAGGATCTCTTCACAGATGGCGAGCGCGCGCCCGCCGCGCATACGCGCAAGCGCGGTCAGCGTCACGGCTTTGTGAGTCCCGCCTTTGAGGCGGACGCGCTCATAGAGCACGTCGGCCTCCCGGTCCGAGCCCTGAATGCCAAGGGCGCGAATGGCACCTTCCACGATGAGCGAGTCGGTGTGCTGTAGCGAACTCAGCAGCGCCTTGTTCAGCTTGTCACGCGGTTGCATGTAGCAGGCGGCCAAGACCAAGCCTCGGATGTACTGGATCTGGCGATCCTCTTCTTCAGTGCCGCGCTCGGTGATGCGAACCACCGCCCGTGCAGCGCGGACCTGTTCCTCCTTCGTCGGCGCGGTTTTCGACCGCTTGATGACCAGGTCCTTGGCGCGAGCTCCGATCTCCACCAAGGTGCGCTCTGCCTGCTCCCGAACCTCCCAGCGCTCGTCACTGAGCTGGTCCATGAGCTTTTCGATCCGGAGCAAATACTCGGAGTGGTTCCCATGGATCTTGTTGCAGATCGCCAGGAAGGCGGCGGGCTCGTTCTTGAGGAGGCTGGCAAGCTGCTCCATCTGGGCTTTCGTCTGGGGCTGGAGGAAACCTCGGATCTCTTTCTCCAGCTGCTCCTCGGTCCAGACCTCGTTCTCCGGCTGGGCAACCAGGGCCGGCATCTGGAGCAAGGCAGAGGTCAGGGCGGCAATCGGCACAAGCAGTCTTTTCTTCATCACGCTGGGAAGTAGGGAGTGTCGGACGGACTCCGGGGGTCTAGCGGCTCCCCAACATAACTGGATCCGGGGCTCGCCGCTCAGCCCGTGACAACGTAGATTTACGCTTGATCCTCCGTGGTCCGCTCGCGTTAGACCCCGCAAAGTCCGAAACCCTGTATTGAGAGGCTTCACGCACATTCTGGTGCCCGTGCTGGCACTGGCCCTGTCGGCCGGTGTGAATAGCCTGGCCGGCCAGCGAGTTCGCGCCCCGCTGGTCATGGGCCAAGGGGTCCAGGATCCAGGAACGCCGGTGGAGATGTTCGAGAGCAGCAACCTCGACCGCTTCCTGCGCCGGGCCCAGGACTTTCTGGGTCGTCAGGACTACAGCAACGCCATCAAGGTGCTGCAGAACATCGTCGAGGGCCGCACCACGACATTTGCCGTCGAGCCAGGCGAGATGCCAGGGGGACCCGCAGAAAGCGAGGCAGCGCCCAAGAAGGATCCCCCCAAGACCCCTCAAAAGGACCCCAAGAAGAACACGGGGCCGGGCAACTGGCCCATCGACCAGGACAACCCGGCCTACTCGGTTTTCAGCACGGATGACCGGCTGTACCGGCCGGTTTCCAGGCTGTGTCATGAGTTGCTTGCCTCGTTGCCTTCCCAGGGTCTGAGCCTCTACCGCGCGCGCTTCGGCTACGTTGCCGAGAAGGCCTATGAGGATGCGCTGTCGCGACGCGACCTCGCGGCCATGGAATCGGTCTACCACAGGTTCTTCATTACCAGGCACGCTGGTCTGGCCATGCATGCAGCCGCAGATCTCCTGATGGATCGAGGTCGCTTTCGTGCTGCCATTCAGACGCTGGAGACCCTCCTCGAGGTCTATCCGGAGTTTTGCCGTCGTGAGGCCGGCCTCCAGGACGTGCTGTTGTGGGTCAAGCTTGCGATCTGCTACGAGCAGCTCGGCGAGTCCAAGTCGGCAGCCGAGGTCTTGGAGCAGACAGCCGCACGCTGGCCTGAGGCATCCGTCAGGCTCATGGGCGAGCTCTACCCGGTTACGGGGTTGATGACGAGCGAGTTGTTCGGAACCCGCAACGTCGCCGCGGATCGCCCTGACAGGCCAGAAGTCGTGCAGCTGGACCTGGGTGCTCCTGATCTGTCGCTGGTGCCGATGTGGGAGTTTCGCTTCACGGACCCAGAGCCCTATCAGAGGGTGAAGAACACTCGCACCAACCGGGTCTACCGTCAGCCGGGTCAGGGGGGACTGCCGACCGGCTACCCGAAAGAGGACTTCAGCAATCCCGGCATCTCCGTGCATTTCCTGCAGGACGGGCGGATCGCGTTCAAGGATCACTACCGTCTGATGGTTCGTGATCTCCGTTCGGGCCGGTTGCGGATGCACACTGCCTCGATCAGCGACATCCTGCGTGGGAACGAAGGTTCAGACGTCAGACAGCGAAAGCCGCGGCCGAACATGCCACGGGCTCGTTTGCCACTCTACGATTTGTTCGGCCAGCGGGTCGTCCACGACGATGAGCGCTTCTACGTGCTCCAGGGCTCGAGTTCTTCGAACACAAGCTTGAAGGTGTTGACGGACACGAAGCTGGTTGCCTTCGACCACGAGACCTGCAGGGAACTGTGGTCTTCGGACAAGATCTCGGGCACCAACAAGTCCGGCCGCGTGACCGGCAACGTCTACAAGGACATCACGTTCCTCACGGTTCCGACGGTGTTCCGCAAGAACCTCCTGGTGCCGTTCATGGATCGGGGTGCCTACGGCATGATGTGTCTCGAGTCGGCGACCGCAAAGGAGGTCTATCGGGTCTACCTGCATTCTGCAGGGACCGAGCTGGCGCGCGCGCCGTCGGTGCCGGTGAAGTTGAACAGTGGCATCGCCTACACACTCACGAACGCCGGCGTGCTGGCGGCCATCGATGCTCATACGGGCGTTCTGCTGTGGTCGCGCAAGTACGAGCGGACGCACCCCCTGCGCGAGGCTCCGAGAAAGCGCACGTCTGTCACGCGGAACCGTGGCTTTGGCTTCGGGGGCTACCAGATGGCCCAGGCGCTGCCGCTTTCGGGCAGCTTCCATCCGACGGAGCTGCAGATCATTGAGGACCGGGTGATCTTCGCGCCTATCGACGGCAAGGTGCTGCTGTGCCTGGATGGCGCGTCGGGCAAACCGCTGTGGATGCTGAGCAAGGAGCCACGGGATGTACCGCACAGCATCCTGGAGAAGATGTCGTACGTAATCGGGGGCGACGGGGACTTCCTCTACGTGATGTGTCACGGCGGCCAGGTGCTTTGTGTGGATATCCGCACCGGCACGCGACTGTGGGCAGCATCGATCCCGGGTGCCGGGACTGTCGGCACCAAGTGGTACGGCCGCGGCGTCGTCACCAGGGGCTTCGTAGTGGTGCCGGGACCCCCGGAGACGCGCCGGCTGTACGCCTTGCCCACCCACGGAGAACGCACGTGGCGAACCGTGGAGCTGCCGGCTTTTGGTCTCAGCAAGGAAGGGCTCAAGGGGCCCTTCAACCTGCAGCTCGAAGGCGCCTACATGGCCGTCTGCTATGAGGGTGGAATCGAGATGTTCAGCTCGAGGTCGGCGCTGATGGCGCTGGCTGCCGAGCAGGCAGACCCCAAGGACAGGGCTGCCTACCTGGTCCATGCCGGAGGGCGGAAGCAGGCCCTGAAGCAGCTTCAGATCGCGCTGGCCGATCGCTCCCGGCGGGAAGAGGAGCGTGCCGACCTGGCGCGCCGCGCCTTGTCCCTGGTCGCCGAGCTGGCTGCCGAGGCCGCCACCGACAAGGACCGCGCGGGGGCGGTGTCGCTCCTGGACGGCTGCAAGGCCATGTTGGACGATCCGCAGTTCGCCGAGGAAGCGCCGGCGCTGCGCCGCCGCTGGCACCTGGCGCGTCTGGACGTGTTCCGGATCCTGCGGGACATCCAGGGCATCGAAGAGGAACAGGACATCATCGAGCTCGGCGGGAGCAAGCGGTAGCAGGTATCCAGGGAGTAGCACTGTCATGACACGATCCCTTCGCTTTTGGTGTGGGCCGCTGCTGGCCACCGCCATGACGGTGTGCGCGCTGCCGGCGCAGTCCGTCAGGCGATACCCTGCGGGAGTCAGCAGCAAGATCGATGCGGCCATCAGCCGCGGCCTCGACTATCTGGTCCGCACCCAGAACAACGACGGCTCCTGGCGGGCCAGTGGCTATGGGGCGTATCCCACCGCGATGACCGCGCTCGCGGGCATGGCCCTGCTCGGTTCAGGTTCGACACCGACCCGCGGCCGCCGCTGGGGCGCAGTGCGCAAGGCTACGAATTTCCTGATCAAGTGTGCGCAGCCGGACGGCGTGATCACCGTCGTTGCCGAGGAGGGGCGCAGCATGTACGGCCACGGCTTCTCGACCATGTTCCTCGCCCAGGTTTACGGGATGGACGTGGATGCGAAGCTGCAACAGAAGCTGCACAAGGTGCTCACCAAGGCAGTGGCCTTGATCTGCAAGGCCCAGTCGGGTGCGGGGGGTTGGTACTATACGCCGGACTCCCGAAGCGACGAAGGCAGCGTCACCGTCACCCAGATCCAGGCGCTGCGTGCCTGCCGGAACGCCGGCATCGTCGTGCCGAAGAAGACCATCGATCACGCGGTGGGCTACATCCGTAAGTCGGCCAATTCCGACGGTGGCATCAGCTACAGCATGCATGGTGGTGGCAGCCGCCCGCCGATCACGGCGGCAGCCGTCGCGGTGCTCTACAACGCGGGCAAGTATGACGACCCCGTTGCCGAAAAGGCGCTCAAGTACGCGGTGCGCCACCTGCCCGTGAACGGCAGCAACAACGGCCACCACTACTATGCCCAGCTCTACCTGGCCCAGGCGCTCTACCAGACCGGAGATGACCGCTGGGACAAGTACTACGCCAAGATGTCCCAATGGCTGCTGCGCGTGCAACGCAAGGACGGCAGCTGGCAGGGTGATGGCGTGGGTACGACCTATGGCACGGCCATTGCCTGCACAATCCTGCAGCTGCCCTATGCTTTGGTGCCCATCTACCAGCGCTAGCCCCATCACCGCTAGCGGAACACCGAGTTCCTCGCTTCAAGCAGAGACCCCACAAACAGACGCCTGACTCCCGATGTTGTCCTTGGGCTTCTTCAACCCCGCGCTGCTCTGGCTCGTACCTCTGGCGGCGATCCCCATCATCATCCACCTGCTCAACCGCCGCAGGTTCCAGAAGGTGCCATGGGCTGCGATGGAGTACCTGCTGCGGGCCCTGAAACAGAATCGGCGGCGCATCCAGATGGAGCAATGGCTGCTGCTGTTGCTGCGTACGCTGGCCGTTGTCCTGCTGGTGTTCCTGGTTTCGCGGCCGCAACTCGCGGGCGGTGGCCTCGTGGACACGCGCACGCACCATGTCGTGGTGCTGGATGACTCCGCATCCATGGGGCAACGGTCCGGCACGCGAGACGTCTACAAGCTCGCTACCGACAAGCTCAACCTGCTGGCAACGAGCCTGGCGAACACGAACACCGGTGATCTGTTCACGCTGATTCTCTCGAGCAAGCGGGACAAGCCGGAGCTAGTCGCGGTGAACATCGGCCAACAGTTGCCCAAACGGATCCGTGAGGTGCTCGTCGAAGACAACCCGTCCCTCACGACCTTCGACCTTGCAGGTGTCCTCGAGGAAGCCCAGAAGCGTGCTCGCGACACCAAGGAGGCCAGCCGCACGCAGTACTACGTGATCACGGACTTCCGCCGTAATGACTGGCTGAAGGATGACGGCAAACCTCGTAACGAGCTCAAGCGGTTGGCCGAGTGGGACCGGACCATCCAGCATCTGAAGATTCTCGAGGTGGGAGGATCCGACGCCGAGAATCTCGGCCTGACCGCAGTGCGGCGGGTCGACCGCCTCGCCACCGCCGGAAC
>QJVU01000702.1 GCA_003235605.1 Planctomycetota bacterium
CAGCCTACCGAAAAGGTGTTCCGGTACTTTCCGGCTTTGGACCAGCTCGTCGATAATGGAGACTACGGCCCCTCCTGGATCCGCCCAAACTTGGACAATGAGAAGGCCAGAAGGATCGCGGGCGCAAGTGCGCTGGCCGACGCGCAGATCGAAGATGTCGTCGCGGCCTACGAGCCGATCCTAATGGTGATCGAATGTTACGGTGGCAACGAGAGACTCTGGCGCTGTGCAGAGCGCCTTGCCTCGTACTCGTTGCTCAGGCGCAGTCCAGAATCTGCCGAGATCGCTAGACGTTTGGTGCAGACGTTTGAACTCCAACGTCCTCCGTTGACACTCCAGAGCATGATCCCACAGCTGAAGAAACTGGCGCACAAACCGTGAACACTGCGTCAACCGTGACCGAGGTCATACCTGCGTTCCAACGGTATGCGGATCAGGCTGAGACCGGCCAGGGAGTCAACCTCGGGCATCCGAGTGAATCCAACAAAACCCACGTAACCGCAGCCCAGCCCCGTCCACCGGCCTGTGGACATGTCCATGCGGAGCGGACAACAGCGGCCGTGGCTCCGAGTCGCCTATGACCGAGGGACGCTGACCTGTCTCTCTGGCCAACGGCTACCAGACCTGGAGCAACGGGTCCCAGCCTTGGCTTGGGATCCTGACCTGCCGGGCTACCGTGCCTGTGCTTCGGACTACCGCCGGATCCGGACCGTGGCGCAGGGCCTCGGCCTGCGCATCGACGATCGACTGGCCACGGTGCGTCGCACTGGTTTTCTCCGGACCGGCGGCCTGGATGCTACCGACCTGCCGGCACGACGCGAGGGGCCCGGGCTTCGCCCCTACCAAGAGGCTGCGCTTCGTGCCTGGGAACAGAACCACCATCATGGGATCCTCGTCCTTCCAACCGGAAGCGGGAAGACACACGTGGCGATGGCGGCGATTCATCGGGCTGCCAGGGCAGCGCTGATCCTCGTGCCTACGCGACTGCTCCTGGCGCAGTGGCGGCAGATGTTGCGGCGTTGGTATCCCGGCTCGATCGGCGCGTTCGGGGATGGCGAACGGAGGCTCGCACCCATCACCGTCGCGACCTTTGCAAGCGCCTGGAGGCACATGGCCAGGGACCTGGGAGCACGCTTTGGTCTTCTTGTCGTGGACGAAGCTCACCATCTTGGGAGCCCTGGGCGCCAGGAGATGCTGCTGATGTGCGCGGCGCCGTGGCGGTTGGGCCTGACGGCAACGCCGCCGGAAGGGGAAGCGGCAGACCGGCTGGCGACGGCGCTGGGACCGATCCGGTTCGAAGTCAAGGTAGCGCAGTTGCAGGGGCGGTACCTGACCGATGTCCAGTTCGTGCAGCTCGGCGTGGAGCTGGAAGCCGAGGAACGGGCAGACTACGAGGATGCCCGGGCGGAGTTCACGGAGCTGTACGCCCGGTTCTGCAGCCATGGGGTGCGGCTCAGCTTTGGGGAGTTCGCGACCGCGGTCGGTCACTGCCCGGACGGTCGCCGGGCCGTGCGGGCGTGGCACCGGGCGCGGCGGGTGCTGTCCTTTCCCAGGGGCAAGGAACGTGCCCCTGCCGCGCTGATACAGGAGCACCGGAGGGACCACCGCATCCTGGTCTTCACCGCCGATCGCCAAACCGCGTTTGCCATCGCCAGGCGCTTCCTCATCATGCCGATTACCAGCGACATCGGCCGTCGGGAGCGCGAGCGGGCGGTGGCGGCCTTCGAGGCCGGACACATCCGCGCCATGGTGTCACCGCGGGTGTTGAACGAAGGTCTCGATGTGCCAGCAGCGGACGTGGGCATCATCGTGGGTGGGACGCTGGGAGCGCGAGAACATGCCCAACGCGTGGGACGGCTGCTGCGGAAAGCCAAGGGGAAGAACGCGGCGGTGGTATACCGGCTGGTGGTGCGGAACACCGTGGAGGCGGTCGCGGTGCCTCACGCTGGGCCCGTGGCCGGCGGGGTGGTGATGCGGGGTCGTGATGCGGGGTGGTGATGCGGGGTGGTGATGCGGGGTCGTGATGCGGGGTGGTGATGCGGAGTCATGACTTCCAGATCCTTGGCGCTTCGAGAGCCGTGGAGCCCTAGATCCGTGCGCACCAGCCGGCGCGCCTCGGTGCCTCTCGGCAAGACCCCCTACTCCGTGGCGGACGGAGAGGTGGTACCTCACTACCTGCGGGAGCGGGACCATGTCTGGCTTCGCAACCTGTTGGACGCGTTCCAGGAGTGCGCGGGACGGCCGCGGCGGGACCTGGAGGCCCACCTGCGCCAATGCCGGTTTCTGCGGGAGGCCACAGCAAGACACCACGCCGATCTCGCTGTCCACGTGTTGCTCCAGCTCGTAGGGACACGCATCGACGATCGCTGCCTGCCGCCGGAAACGAGGCTCGAGCTGTTCACGCTGGCCGCACGGATGGACCCTCCAGATTTGGCGTTGACGGAGATCGGCAAACGGCTCGGGTTGATGCCCGGGGACGTCGCGCAGGCGTTGTTTGCCGACCTGGACGAGGAACGGTTGGTTCAACCCGTGCCGGAAGCCCTGAATCCCGGGGCGGTGGCTCGAGCTGCCAACCTGGCGCTGGCCCAGGCGTTGGTGCGACGGGCCACCTTCGCCGAGGTGCGGGTGCGACAGCGCTCACGCGCGGTGGTGCGGATGGTCAAGCTCTTGGGGCTGCACTGCAAGGTGCAGGAGTTCTCCAGCGCAGGTGGAACGGTGTTGGAGATCCGCGGCGTCCTGGCGCAGCTGCGCACGACGACCAGGTACGGCCATGCGATCGGTAGGCTTCTGCCGCTGCTACCGTGGTGCAGTGCCGCCCGTACAGGGTTCTTCAACAGTGTTGTGGATACGGAGCCGGTCTCCGCACCATCAGCACCGACAACGTCGACCGGTGACTTTCAACTGCGCGCCAGATGCAGGTTGGGCAACCAGGATCTCTGGTTTCGGGTGCGAGCCGGTGATCCCTTGCCAGCAGATCCAGAACCAAGACCATTCGACATCAAGGTCGAGGAGCGCTTCGCGAGGGACTTCTGCCTCGCGGCTCCGCACCTACAGCTGATCCGCGAGCCGGAGCCTATCCCCGTAGACAGTGGCTTCGCGTTTCCGGACTTCAGGATCCAGGAACCCGGCAGCACCGACCGCAGCTGTCTGGTGGAGATCATCGGCTACTGGACCGAGGACTACCTCCGCAAGAAGGTCGCCGACCTGCGCTCGGTGTCCGCCGCCGTCGAGGCCGGCAGCCGACCGGGAGAACCGTGGATCCTGTGCGTCGATCAGCGACGGTGGCACGTGGAGCACAACCGTCCCGAGCACATGCAGGTCGTCTGGTATCAACGGTGGATCGACCCTGAACAAGTTCTGCGAGCCTGGCAGATGGCAACGCAAGCAGGCCCTTGGAAGCACGGTCGTCCTGGTTGCGGCAACGTCCACCGGTTCCGATGATGTCCTTGCGTAACCACGACATGTTCACGCACGGAGGTCGATTCGTGGATTTCTTTGCCGGTGTTCTCAAGTTCCTGGCCTGGGTGTTCATGCTCTATTGCTGGATCCGCGTCGTGCTCAAGACCGGATTCAGTACCGGGACGATCATCCTGGTGATCCTGTTGCCGCCCCTCGGCCTGGTATGGCTGGCCTTTGCAGACTGGCCGAGCATGCCGCGGAGGAAGCACCGGCCGACAGCCACGGAGTACTCGTCATGACTTGACCACATGTTTCGGACGCAGTACGAAGGGCTTTCCCCATCCAAAGGAACTTCCATGCAGCTCGCCAGCGGTCTCGCCCCGTCTCGCACGACGTTCGCACGAATCCTTCTCCGCCCGATCCTTCTCCGCCCGATCCTCCTCCGCCCGATCCTTCTCGGCCCGATCCTTCTCGGCCTTGCCATGGCCATGAGCGCGTGTGTTTCGGTGCAGCCGGCGCCGCGTGACGTGGCCGCGACGGAACCCATCATCCTGCACGCCAGCGCACAGAAGCTGCGGGGCGGCAAGCTCGACAACCTGCTGATCACCACCGGCAAGACCGTCGGTGACGTGCCCCTGACTACCAAGACCCTGCGGGATGTCGCCCAGGAGAGCAGGCGCGCGGTGGTGAGCATCTACGTGAAGACCTCCACACCCCACAAGGTGAAGCTGCTGCCGCTGTTGCCGGCCCTTACCGTCAACCTTCCGGGACAGGGTCTGGGCTCGGGGTTCTTCATTCACCCATCCGGCTACGTGCTCACCAACGAGCATGTGGTTCGCGGTGCATCGCAGATCCGCGTGCAGACGCACGACGCAGAAGATCTGGGCGTCACGGTTGTGGCCACGGATCCAGTGTTCGACCTCGCGCTGTTGAAGGTCATGGTCACCGACCGCAAGTTCCCGACCCTGCCCATGGGGGACTCCACGGCCGTGGGGGTTGGCGAGTCGGTCATTGCCATCGGCAACCCGCTGGGGCTCGGGTTCACGGTGACCATGGGCATCATCAGCCAGACCGGCAGGCATCTCACCACAGCCCCCACCGGCAACGGTCGTCGCATCGACTACATGCAGACCGATGCAGCCATCAACCCCGGCTCTTCCGGTGGCCCGCTGCTGACGCTGACCGGCGCCTGGGTGGGCGTGAACACCGCTGGCGTCACCTCGGCCCAGGGCCTGGCGTTTGCGGTACCCAGCAGCCAGGTGCGGGAGTTCCTGAACGGCGTCCTCGAGGGCAAGGGGAAGGCGCCGAAGTAGCACATCCCACGAAGCGCCACGGAGAGCCACCAGAGGTCACCAGAGGCCACCGAGGGCCGCCTTGCGCGTCCGCGAGTTACTGGATCTTCGCGCCCGCGAGCTACTGGATCTTCACATCCACACCGCCGGTGAGGCGCAGGGCGCCCGGGGTGTTGCTGCCCAGCCCCTGGAAGGTCGCGCTCAGACCCTTCAGTCCGGCGCTGTTGGGGATCTGCAGCGGCGTCGTCTGCAGGCAGGTGTTGCTGGCCGGCGCCTGGTTGACGATCGCCATGGCTGCGGGGTTCAGCACGAACGGACCGAACACCGTGTTCAGCGGAGGATTGCGCAGGCCCACCGCCAGCACGGCGGCGCCGGGCTTGACCAGCGCCTGCATGGTGAACTTGCTCCCCAGGGTGGTGCTGCCGGTCAACCACAACTCGGTCTGCTCGATGTCGTGCGT
This sequence comes from Planctomycetota bacterium, assembly GCA_003235605.1. Next base: position 5,152 of record QJVU01000702.1, read on the forward strand.
GATCTGGGACAGGTAGGGCTCCCCGCGGGCTGTGGGACCCAGGACGTTCTCGAGACCGGTGGTGTCGTTCTTGACGTAGGTATCCATGAAGCCCACCAGCACCGACATGGAGCGGTCGAAGATCGCCTGGTCCGTGGTGTTGTTGATCGCGGTGCCTGCCACGTTGCTGTGGCCGCCGCTGCTGTTGAAGAGGTACATCGTCTTCAACTTCCGGTACGCGGTGGCCTGGTCATAGAAGGCCTTGCCCTGGCTCCAGGCCACGGTGGTGTCCCCCTGGCCGTGCACGATCGTCAGGGGCACCGTCACCTTGGGGGCGTAGCTCTTCGGGTAGTCACGGTTGAACAACAGCTTGAGGTCCCACGGCGCAAGGGACACGCCGGCCAGGTAGCCGGGGTTGCTGGCCAGGACCCGCACCGTGGTGCCACCGCCCATGGAATGGCCGGCAAGACCGACCCGTTTCGGATCCAGGGCTCCCTTGAAGAAGCCACTGCTGTTGGCGTTCTCCGAAGCCACCACGCTGTACTGGGCGATCCCGTCGGCTGCCTGGCCATCCGGGTTCAGGCTCTGGGTGTCGTTGATCACCACCACGTAGCCCCGGGCGGCAATGTAGTCCGCGGCCCGGGTGTAGCTGCTCGCTGCCACGGTGAAGCCCTGCAGGAACACCACCACGGGCCAACCCCCGCTGATGGTCTTGAGCGTGGCGTTCTTGCCGCTAGAGGTGGCCGGGTAGTGGACCTGCACCGCCAGGCTGGATGAACCGCTGGAAGTTGGGTTCTTGAAGCTGGTGGTGACGTAGCCGACCTTCTCGAGCTGGGCCGCGGCAGGCGAGACCGCCAGCAGCAAGGCTGCCAGCGCGAGGCGGTTCATCCGATGACGCATGGTGTTTCTCCGGGTGGCGAGAGTCTAACGTACCGAGCCAGGCCCCGTACCGGCTCCGCCCCGACAGCCACCCATGCGCCACCGGCCCCTGTCTCAAATCAGCCTCCTCGCCGCGGCGGAACTGTTGGCGATGACCTTGTGGTTCTCCGCCACCGCCACGCTGCCGGCGCTGCAGGCGGAGTGGCAACTCGATGCCACCGGCTCGGCCTGGCTGACCGCGGCGGTGCAGCTCGGGTTCGTGGCGGGAGCCCTGGCCTCGGCCTGGACCAACATCCCCGACGTGTTCTCGCCGCGGCGGCTGTTCTGCTACTCCGCGCTCCTCGGCGCCGGTGCCAATCTGTGGCTGGCCTGGGGAGTGACGTCTCTGGGGCCGGCGCTGGGGCTGCGGTTCCTGACGGGCGTGTTCCTGGCAGGGGTCTACCCACCGGGAATGAAGATCGCGGCCGGCCACGTCCCGGGCTCGGCCCGGGGCGTCGCCATCGGCGTCCTGGTGGGCGCCTTGACCCTGGGGAGCGCAACACCGCAGCTGGTCGCAGGCCTGCTGGAACAGGACGGTCTCTCCTACCGGTGGGTGCTGAGCATCTCCAGCCTGCTGGCGGCGCTCGGCGGAATCACGGTGCGCCTGCTGGTGACGGATGGTCCCTACGCTGCGCCCACGGCGCCTTTTGATCCCGCACAGATCGCGCGGGTGCTGAAGAACCGCGGCGTGTTCCTCACCAACCTGGGCTACTGCGGTCACATGTGGGAGCTCTATGCGATGTGGACCTGGCTGTTCACGTTCTTCGCAGCGTCCTTGGGTCCTCAGGGTCAACCCACCGCGCGGCTGCTCGCGTTCTTCGCCATCGGCGTGGCTGGTCTCGTGGGCGCGGTGCTGGGCGGCGCCGTGGCGGATCGCGCCGGGCGCACCATGGTGACGGCCGCGGCCATGGTGTTGTCGGGGACCTGTTGCGTTCTGAGCCCCGTCGTCTATGGGGCGGCCCTGTGGGTGCTGGTGGGGTTCGGCCTCGTCTGGGGCGTGAGCGTGGTCGCCGACTCGGCGCAGTTCTCTGCGGCGGTCACCGAGCTGTCGGAACCCAGCTACCTCGGCACCGCCCTCGCCCTGCAGACCAGCATCGGTTTCGCCCTCACGATGATCACCATCTGGAGCCTGCCGCTGCTGGTGGAATGGCTGGGGGGCTGGCAGTACGTGTTCCTGGTCCTGGCTCCGGGCCCGATCCTGGGCTCGGTGGCGATGCTTCGCCTGCGCGGGCTACCGGAGGCGCGGCGGCTGGCCGGCGGACGGCGCTAGCACCGGCACTCGAGAGCCAAGAGAGCATCCCCTGGGGCTCGCTGCGAGAAACCCTCAGGAGTACAAACACCGGAGGAGACACCCTGCGGAGACCCCCTGCCAATGCACGCTCGTTCCCGACTCGGATCCCTGCCTGTCCCGACCCTGCTGCTGGTCTGCTGTGTGGCTGCACAGATCCCGGCCCAGGTGGTATGGAAGCTCCCGAAGCGCGGAGCAGCCTTTTACAAGCGGGAGCGCACCGCACAGCCCAAGACCTTTGCCGGCAACTGCGGCTTCGACCGGATGGAGTTGCCGCCGGTGCTGCTGCAGGGGGAGCTGGACGCGAACCAGCAATACCAGGAGATGGGGCCCGCTGACCTGCGGGACCTGCCGGCGTGGCTGGCCCTCGACCTGCGCAAGGCCGACGGTGGAGCACCCGTGAAGTTGAGCATCGATACGCTGCGCGGTCTGGGAACGGTGGAGATCAGCGGCAAGACCTCGGCGGTGAGCGATGCCGGCGAGCAGACGCTGGAGCTCACGTTCCGGACCACCAGGGTCTCGAAGGGACCGTTCGGCGCCAAGGTGAGCGGCACGACCCGGATTCGCCGCACCCTGGACGTTGCCAGGGGGGTGATATCGAGCTTCGCCACCGAGCTCCATGCGAAGTTCACCCGTCGGCGGGAAGACCAGGACACCGGCGGCATGCCGGGTGTCGGCGGAATCCTGGCGGAGGTGTCCATCCAGGACAAGTGGTCGTTCGACAGGATCGAGAAGAACCGCGAGCCGGCTTTCCGGGAGAGGGTCGTCGCCACCATCCGGCACGGTGCCGAGCGGATCAAGTCACGGCTGGAGGCAGCTGGCAAGGGCTCGGGCCTGACGGACATGATGCCCATGGAGGTGAACTGCAGCGCCGGCGAGCTTGCGCTCTGTCTCCTCACCCTGGTCAAGGCCGAGGTGGATCGCAGGGATCCCGCGCTGGTGGCGGGCTTCGACCGTCTGCGGAAGCGGGTGATGGGCGACACCTATTCCCTGGGGGTGTCGCTGATGGCGATGGAAGCCCTGTATGCGCCGACGAACGAGCGTGAGGACCTCATCGCGGGGCGGATCCAGGCGCCGAGGCCGCGCAAGGTGCCCCCCGAGGATCTCGCCCTGATGAAGGAATGGACCAAGCGGCTGTTGGAGAACAAGGACCGCAGCGTGAAGTCACCCTACCTGCTGCGGTTTCACTACCAGGGCTCCAACACGTACGACAACTCCAACACCCAGTACGCGATCCTGGGCCTCTACTCGGCGTACCTCTGCGGCGTACCGATTCCCGGCTCGGTGTGGCATTCGAATGCCGCCCATTGGCTGGAGCAGCAGACCCCGGACGGCAAGGGCGGCATCGAGCTCACCCTGACCAGCCACCAGGACTACGCCAAGATCCGTCAGGCCGAGGCCCAGGCAGAGCGCGCGGGCCAGGGAACCCGGTCGGCACGCGGCGGGCGCAGGACGACCACGGGCGGCATCCGGGCGGCGGGTTGGTACTACATCAAGGCCGAACCGAACCTGAAGCTGCAGTTTCCCGAGCCCCCGACAGCCAGCATGACCACGGCCGGCCTCACGGGCATCGCTCTCTGCAACGCGGTCATGAGCGGCGGCGGCAAGGACAAGAAGGGAGGGAAGATCAAGCGAGGGGCCAAGCCCGTGCAGGGCAAGCTGGCGCGCGCGCGGGACGCGGGCTTCGCCTGGCTGCTGCGCAACTTCTCGGTGCGCACCAACCGCTACAGCAACATCGGCTGGTACTACTACTACATGTACGGCCTGGAGCGGGTCTGCGAGCTGAGCCAGATCGCCCTGATCGGCGAGCGCGACTGGTACTTCGAGGGGGCCACCGTGCTGGTGGAGATGGCTGGCAGCGGTACCTCAGGGCATTTCAACGGCGCCGATCTGGCCGGGGACTGCTTCGCGATCCTGTTCCTGAAGCTGGCATCGCCACCCCTGCCGGTGGTCACCGGCCGCAGGTAGGTCTGCGCGACTTTTGTCCGTGGAGGTGAAGAACACCGGGTCAAGTTGGGCAGGAGTTTCTCCGCGTTCGCCGCTCCCCTGGTTGCGGACCCGCCGCGAAGGGACCATGCTGTCTCCTTCCCCCATTCCAGTCACGCGACGCTTCCGCCACTACCCAGCCATGAAGCTCATTCCCCTGACGGTCGCCAGTGTCCTGGCGCTCACCCTTGCCGCGAACTCCCAGGTGTTCTCCGATGTCCGCGCCTACGGCGCGAGCTGCGGCAACATCCAGATCCTGCCGGGCCACGCGCTGATCGGCCAGAACTGGGTCGTCACCACCAAGAGCAAGGACGCCACCAGTGGTTTCTACGCCCTTGGTCTCAACCGCGCCAACCTCAACATCGGCGCCGGCTGCAGCATCTACGTCCAGCCCCTGGCGGTGTTCGGGTGGGCGAGCAAGACCGCCGGCACCAGCACGCTGACGTTCCCGGTGCCCAACAACACGGCGCTCTTGAAGTTCCAGTTCCTGATCCAGACTTCGGCAAAGAACACCACCGAGCACGCCCTCTCCCAGGGCATCGAGATCACCGTCGGCAACAAGAAGCCCGAGGAGTAGTCCCTACCGGATACGGGTGCCGCGCTAGCGCGGGGGCTTGGCCGACAAGGAGTAGCCAAGTCCCACCCGCTTGGTGGAGACGATCTCCTCGCCCCGGAACATGAAGTAGTAGTAGTCGGTCCGCGGTCGCCCCTTGTCCTCCTTGAGGCGGACCCGGACGCGCACGCTCCAGCCCCAGGCCAGTTCGGACGAGCCCTGCACGCGACCCCAGGTCCGGCTGGGTTCGTAGATAGTGATGTCAGGCTTGTGGGGGTTGCCCTTGCCGCGCTTGTCGTGGTGCTTCAAGACCCCGGCCAGATAGCCACGGATGATCTGCTCGGCGTTCTTCGGGGGTGGACCGCAGTCTGCGACCTCACGCTCCTTGTCGGTGGGACGCGTGGTCATCACCTTCCATTCGCGGTTGCGCTCGACAAGCTTGCGCGCGGCCTCCGCCTGCCGCTCCCGGTCCTGCCTCGCCAGCTCCCTCTGGTGGCGCTTGCGCTCCAGCTCCTCCTGGAGCCTGCGCCTGCGCTCCAGCTCCTTCTCGTGCTGCTCGGCAATGACGCGCTCCTGGGCTTCGATCCTGCGGCGCTGCTCGTCCAGCTGATGCTGCATCTCCCGCTGCCGATGGATCAGGGCCAGGTTGTTGTCGATGGCGACAAGATCCCGACGGTGCCACGCCAGCTGGGTGGCCGCGCCCACGAGCGCCCCGCGGACAGCATGGGCGACGATCGCAAAGCCGTGCTTGCGGCCGTGGATGATGTAGCCGAGCTCCTCCCCGACAACCGGCGCCAGCCCGGGGCCCGATCGGGTGATGACCCTGACGGTGACGTGCCAGCCATGGACGGCAACCCCGCCGGGGTCGGTGATCCGCAGGCGAACCGGCGCGGAGCACCGCAGCTCGATGTTTGCGTTGCCGCCACACTCTGCGCGCACCAGCTCCTCGATGATCTGCGGCGACGGCCGCGGACCGCACAGTGTGACCAGGCTGGGCGGCGAGTACCTCGCGGTTCCGTCACCGCGGGCGACGACGATGCAGCCTGCCTGACAAAGCGAGAGACCCAACAGGCCCAAAGCCAGCTTCATGCCCATGTCGGCCTCTTCGACCGCAGCGCGGGCGCCCTTGACGTGCGGCCCCAGGCGGCCATGGCACGGAGGCGACGGAGGTAGCAGACTCCGTGTCTACAGCTGCCAGCGGGCGGAGCCCTTGGGTGGGACCTCGCGCTCCACCTCGATGGTGCCCAGTCTGGGTCCCTCCACCCGCACCCGGTAGCGCCCAGGCTCGAATGTGCCCACGGCCAGCCTGCCCCCCGTGGAGCGGAGGAAGGCTTCCAGGTCGCGGGGGACCACGACGCGGCCGCTGCGGATGAGGACGCCGTCGCCCCGCCAGATCGAGTAGCGCAGCACCTCGCCGGCGTGGTCCGCGGCGGACTTGCCGAGCTCCAGGAAAGCCGGGATGCCTGGAGGCAGGCTCACGGTCACCTCGCGTTCTGCGCCGCTGTCGATGTCGATGAGCTCGGACACCCTGGCGGCGCTCTTGGGCGCGTCGACGTTGACCCGGTAGCTGCCGCCAGGGATGCCACGGAGGGTGACGGTGCCGTCCGGTTCGGTGAGGGCGCGGTGGAAGAGGTCCACTGGTGTGCCGTCGGCGGCAAGCAGCGTCACCAGGGCATTTGCTTTCGGGCCGGTGGCATCGGTGACTTTCACCAGGATCGTGCCGCCCTTCTCGATCTGCAGGGCCAGACCGTCGCAGTGCTCGCCCTCCCGTAGCCGGATGCTCCTGAGTTGACCGCTCTGACCCC
>QJVU01000389.1 GCA_003235605.1 Planctomycetota bacterium
GGCGGACGACGATCTCGGCGGCACCCAGGGCCACGGCCGTTGCGGTCAGGACCAGGCCCGCGCGGGCGGCGGCCCGGCGACCACGGCGCAACGACGTCACCGTCCCTCCGACATCTTCCGGTAGCGCTCCGCCCGCTCGCGGAACCGGGCAGCGGAGGTGTCGAGTCCTTGCTGCTCCAGGTAGCCGGCAAACCCCGCAAGGCGGCCGTACATCGTTCCCAGGAGCAGGCGCTGGCCCGGGCCGCTGGCGCCCCGAAGCCAGCCCCTCACCGCCTCGGAGACCTCCGCCAGGTACGCGCCCAGGAGCTCCTGGGCAGTGTCCGTCTGGCCGCGCTCGTGCAGAACCTTGGCGGCGGTGACGAACTCTTGAGGACGCAGGGCGGTGTTGGCCTCGAGGATGCGAGCATCCCGGCCGCTGATGAACTGGGGACCGCCAGGCTGGAACGTGACTAGGGTAGCCGCCCAGAGAAAAGACAGGGCCGACAGCGCCACGGCCGCCGCCACGCTGGTACCCAAGGGTCCAAAGCGTCGCTCTCCGGCCAGCCCGAAGAGCGAGGAGAGCATCACCCCGGCGGGAACCGTCAACAGCATGGCCAGGGGCATGCGGTAGCGGCCCGATGCAAAGGTCAGAAGCAGCCCGGCCAGGAAGGCAGCCAGCGCCGCCAGCAGGATCAGGGTGCCGAGACCGTCGCGGCCGCGGAACTCCAGGAGCACCAGCCCCACCAGGGCAATGCCCACGAACCAGCCGAAGGTCGGAAGGTACTCCAGCACCGGCGTCGCCCGCCGGTAGTAGTAGAAGTTGATGTTGTTGGAGTACTCGAAGTCCCGCAGCGTCGCCTGCAGCTTGCGAAGCTCATGCCAGAGCCACCAACCCAGCCTGCCGCGCTCCGGCCAGGTGCCTACGGCGGCGGACAGTGCCGCCAGGGTCGACTCGTGGCCTTTCTCCATGAGCGGACCATAGTCCTCGGGTCTGCTGGGCGTGGTCATGAACCCGGGGTCTGCCTCGCGATGGTTGCCATGGAGCACGGTCTCGGGTCCGCGGGTGGAGAAGGCCAGCGCCGGGGCCCCCACCACGATATTGCGCACAACGAAGGGGGCCATGCACACCACGATGCCGGCCACGAGCGCGGGCACCCAGCGCAGCCACTTCCGCCGATGCCCCTCGGAGAGCAGCAACACTGCCGGCCCCAGCACCATGAGCAGGAGGGCGGTCTCCCGCAGCAAGAGGCCAGCCGCCAGCATCGCGCCGGTTCCGAGGGCCAGGCCCCAGGCAATACGGTCCCGCAGCCTGAGGAGCAGCCAGACGCTGATGACAGTGAACGAGGAGTTCAGGGACGCGCGCAGCAGGAGGCTGTCCAGGACGATGGAGGGTGCGAACAACGCGGCAAAACCGGCGGCAAACAGGCCGGCGCGCTCGTCCACCAACACCGAGGCGATGCGGAACACCAGGTACACCGACAGCGTGCTCAGCAACACCTGCGTCAACAACAGCAGCAGGCTGCTACCGCACCACCAGTAGCTTGCCGCCAGCAGGTACGGGTAGAGTGGTGCCTGGTGGTAGATCTCCTTGCCACCCCACCACCGCTCGAAGGTCTGCAGCGGCGCGATCGGCCCCATCCAGTCCATGTAGGGGTGATAGGTGTCCCGGCAGAGCACGTCGCCAGCGACGATCTTCTTCGCCCACGTGGCAAAGGCGGCGATGTCCGTGGACGGCATCACGTCCTCCGGATGGGCCAGCGGCGACTGCAGGTGGTTGGCGAGGTGCAGGAGCCGGAGTCCCAGCGTCCCCACCAGAATGACCACCAGGACGATCTTGCCGATTCGGGAGATGTTCAAAACCGATGATTCTCTCCGGCGATTCTCCTTGCTGTTGCAGCACGGTGCCATGGAAACCACCGGCTCCAAGCCTCTGACGCCAGAATCTCCCAAGCCCCGGACACGAAGGGCGACTGGAACGGACGGACCCGCAAGAAGGCCCGCCGACCACGGTGCCGGACATCGGCTGCGGCATCGCACCCTTGGACCGCCACCCGGTTCCCCGGGTCGAGGCAGCGGGCTTTCGCTACCGCGGATGTGGGCGCAGGCGGGTGCATGCGGAGGCCCCGGACTTCAACAACCAGATGCGTTTCTACGCCCAAGAGCCCTCGGGGAGTGCCCTTGCGGTTTTTCCGCGGTGCCCCTGTTGCCAGACCGACCCTGCAGGGTATCTGCTAGGATCCGGTTTCGTCCTGCTCGCGGAACGCCGGCGCCCCACCAACCCACGACAATCTCGACCCCCAGGACCAAGCCAGGAGATCCAGATGTTCCCATTCCACCCATCGTCCCTCAAGCCATCGACCCTGGCGGCAGCCGCCGCCCTGGTCGCTGTAGCCCTTCCCTGTGTCCCCGTCCAGGCCCAGACCTCCAAGGTCGTCCCAGCCAGCGCGGCCGCCAGCGAGGGCAACAGCAGCAACTACCTGCCGTTCGTCTACGACGTCAGCCGGACCCAGCAGGTCTGGGCCAGCTGGGCCGTGGCCAGCGGCGTGGCGGTGCTGAACAGCGTCAACTTCCGCCGCGACAGCAACAACTCCACCACGAGCTACCCGGCGCTCAACCTCAGCCAGCACGTGGTGACCATCGGCCACACCAGCGTCTCGCCGGCGACGATGTCGACGACCTACAGCGCGAACATCACCTCCACGATGACCACCATCGTCAACGGCAAGTGGAGCATCGCGGCGCAGCCGGTACCCTCCACGCCCCCGGCCCCGTTCGCCATCGCGTACCCCATGTCGACCCCCTTCATCTACACGACTGCAAAGGGCAACCTCCTCATGGAGTGGATCATTGGCTCGGGCCAGGCCAACAACAAGCAGGAGTACCAGCTGGACGCCGTTACGCCCAGCGCGGGTGGCAGCGGGGTGGTGCGGGCCTTCGGCAGCTGGGGCAAGTTCGCCGCCAACGACTCCGCCGACTGGAAGGCCGATGCCCAGAAGCTCGTCCCCGGTGGGGCTGCGGCCATCTCCCTGGCGGGGTTCAGCCAAGGCTACAAGTCCAACCTGTTCGTCGGCGCCTCGGACAAGCTCTACAACGGCCTGACGCTGCCCTATGACCTTGCAGCGATCGGCGCACCGGGCAACACCCTCTACACGGGTCTGGATGCCATACTCCCCTTCACCCTCACCCAGACCAGCACGAACAACTGGACCGCCAACCTCAACTTCCCGCTGCCCAACGACAACAAGCTCATCGGTCTCAGAGCCTTCATCCAGAGCTACTACGCCGACGCCAAGGCCAACGCTGCGGGCCTCGTCACCTCCAGCGCCATGGAGTTGACCATCGGCGGCACCGGTCCGATCAGCAAGGTCATGGGTCGGGATGGCACCACCTCGGCCACCGGCGGGTTCTGGGCGGATCCCCCGGTGGTGCAGTTCGTGGGCGGCATCAACTAGGGAGGTCCCTTTCCGGCGCTGCACGCCAAGACCTCGCAAGGACGACCGCAGGGATCCCGGCCACGGGATCCCTGCGCGGTGTACCGGGACAGGGCGCGGCGGCAAGGGGCTCAACGCCCTGGCCGGGCACAACCGAAGCCAGAATGGACCGGAGCCTACTTGGCGACGGG
>QJVU01000628.1 GCA_003235605.1 Planctomycetota bacterium
TGCGGGAGTTCGGGATCTGCCTGGTGACTCCTCTCCTCGGAGCCGTGGTGCTGTTCTCGTGGTTCCACGTGAACCTGCTGGAGGTCGGCCTGCACACCTATGGCTTCTCCAAGGAGCTGAAGCTGGCTGTCTTCATCGCCTACGGCGTCATGGGCGGCCTGTTCGCCCTGGGTTGCGTCGCCTGGGCCCTGGAGCAGCGCCAGCTTCCCGAGGCCGCCCCCAAGTCCGCAGCGGCTAGCGATCCGGACCCGGCACGTAGTGCCCCTTGATGCGGCTCCAGCGCAGGTTGTTGCGACAGCGCTCCCAGAACTCCCTGGCCTGGACCACCTCGGGTACCACCCTGGCGTCCTGGTAGAGGTCCAGGCCGAACAGGTACCGGAAGATCTGGCTGGCGGTGTTGCGCCGGCAGCAGTTGGTCTCCAACTCGCTGATCCAGAACGGGATCGTCTCCAGGTCGTAGTTGAGCGTCAGCGCGCGAGGGTTGCTGTTGTCGACCCAGCGGTAGCGGCCGATGAGGCAGCCCTGCCAGAACTCCTCCCGCGCCTTGCTGCTGCCTTGGATGGCCAGCTGGGATGTGGCCCAGGCATAGAGACCAAGGTGGCGGCGGCTCTGTAGACTTTGAAGGTGCTTGGTGACCCTCGGGTCCCGTACCAGCCCCAGGTCCTTGATGCGCCGCTCGCTCTCCGCCAGGGACCCGAGCACACACACCAGGGCGTCGATGGGCTTCTTCTCCAGGACCAGCCTGCGTGCCTTGGCGAAGACGTCGTCGCTCACTTCGCTGAGCTGCCGATCCCAGCCCACGGACCCCGGCAGACCGTAGTGCACGGCCAGGGCGTGGAGGTAGCGGGGCCGGGCCTTGGGCTGGACGGTGTCCACGCGGCGCCGTAGGAAGGCCTCCACCTTGGGCGACGGGATCCTGGCCAGCCAGATCGGTGCCTTCTCGCAAAGCTCCTGCTCTTCGAGGACGGCCACCAACTCGTTGACTGCAGTCTCGTCCCCGATCCTGAGCTGGAGGCTGCGGGCGTGCTTGCGCAGATCCCTGTCGCTCGAGGTCGCCCAGGTGGCCAGAAGGGTCCGCAGGTGCTCCTTGGCCACCACCTCCAGGAACGCCAGGAAGTCGTCCAGCTCTGCCTGGGATCCCCTGGGCTGCTTGAGATCGGTCTGGGCCGCAGCCCGTTTTGCCAGGTCCACCCGGCGAAAGCCCGGCACGTGCATGATGACCTGTGCCAGAAAGCCACCGGGAAGCTGCCTGTCGGGCACCTCCAGGCCAGCGAACCAGCCCGGCTGGACCCGGATGCCGGCGAGGGCCAGATCGTAGCGGTCCTGGGTGCAGAGGCCGAGAGCGGCAGCCCGCAGCTTGGGGTCCTCATGGAACAGGAGCCTGGCGGTTCGTCGCGCCCGGTCCGCTCCCGGCAGGTCCCCGAGGCCGTGGGCAGCAATGCTGCGGGCCAGGTCGCTGTCCGCCTTCCGCAGCTGCTGCAGCATCTCGCGATCCGCTGGCCCCGCGTTCTCGGCACATGCCCAGCGCCAGATCCAGACCTGGGCCTCGAAGGTGTTGTTCCCGAGGACGGCGAACCGGTCGAAGTTGGCCACGCACTGGAACAACACCTCGGGATAGCCCTTCGGCTTGCTGCGCTCCGCAGCGGAAACTGGGACCTTGATGCGGTGCAGCAGGGCGCGGCCGATGTCCTGCCGGTGCTGGTTGGTGCGGGGGGCGACGGCACCGATCAGGTTCTCCAGCGCTGGCAGCGCGACCCGGGGGTTCGGGTCCATCGCCAGCCGGCACAGCGCCGGGATCTGCGCCACCCGCACCTGGCGGTGGGTCTCGCTGAGGATGGCGTGGGGAGAGGGCCACTCGCCGCTTTGGGGGAAGCTCTGGAGCACCCTGGGCACTTCGCTGCTGCCCAGGAGCTGGCGGAACTCGTCGAAGTCCAGCTCCTCCTTGCCGAGGACCGTTGGCTTCTCGAGCTCCGGCATCAGCAGGTCGATGACCCGTGCCGCTTCCCGCAGGTCCACCTCGTCGTGCTTGAGGTTGTTGGCGGACCAGACCGCCGCCTGGGGTACCTTGGACCAGATGGCGTCGCGGAAGAAGTCCACCTGCTGGGGCTTGGGCAGCGCCAGCACCTGCTGGCGGGCCGCGACGATGCGGGTCGCGTCGCCGCTCTCGAGCTCGGCCCGCAGGTCGGCCTGGGCCTGTGCCAGGCCAGCGAGTGCCAGGCCAGCGAGCGCGAAACCGGCGAGCCTAGATGCCCTCCACACCGGCAGCCCTCAGGGTGTTGCGCAGCAGCATGGCCACGGTGACCGGTCCGACTCCGCCCGGCACCGGCGTGATGTGGCCTGCCACGTCCTTGACCGACTCGAAGTCCACGTCGCCGGCGATCTTGCCATCGACCTGGTTGATGCCAACGTCCACCACCACCGCTCCGGGCTTGACCATGTCGCCACGAATCAGCCGGGCCTTGCCCACGGCGACCACCAGGATGTCGGCAGCGCGGGTGTGCTCGGCCAGGTTGCGCGTGCCGATATGGCAGACGGTAACCGTGGACAGGTGGTGCAGGAGCAGGATCGCAATCGGCTTGCCGACGATTTCGCTGTGGCCGACGACCACCGTCTCGGCACCGTGGAGGTCGATCCCTGTCTGCCTCACGAGCTCGAGCGCGGCCGCCGCGGTGCAGGGCGGCAGCCGGGGCTCCTGGTAGAGAATCGAACCCATGTTGGCCGGATGCATGCCCTCCACGTCCTTGCGTGGATCGATCGCCTGTTGCACCTTGCGTGGATCGATCCCCACCGGCAGGGGTCTCTGGATGAGGATTCCGCTCACGTCCAGGTTGTGGTTGAGGTCCTGGATGGTGGCGAGGAGTTCGTCCTCGGTCAGGTCCGTGGGCAGGTTGCGGGCCTCGAGCTCGATGCCGATCTCGTCGGCAGCTCGGCGCTGGTTGCGCAGGTAGACCGCTGCGGCAGGGCTCTCGCCCACCTCGACCGACACCAGCCGGATCCGCCGGTGCCCGAGGGTGCCCCGCGCAGCCCGCAGGCGTGCGAGGATCTCCTTGGCGAGGGCCCGGCCGTCGATGATGGCTGCGCTCATGGTTTGGCGGCGTGATTCAGCAGACGGCACCGAAGATAGCAGTTCTGCCGCGGGGCGTAATCCCTGGGTCCGAAACGCGACGATGGTAGGATTCCGGCAGCAGCGAGGAGACGAGCGAGGTGGCGAGCAGATGAGCTGGGCAGATCGGAGGTACACCCCGGGGGGTGCGGGCATGTTCCCCGTTTGGACCGAGGGAGTGCGCCTGCTGATCCTCACCAACCTGGTCGTGGCACTGCTGAACCTGTTGATCGGCGGGCGACTCTCGGTGGTGCCAGGACAGCCGCCCCTGGCAAGCACGCCGGGCTGGCTGGCGCTGTGGGCCGGAGGTCTGGTGGAAGGCTACGGTCTCGGCGTGGTGCGCCTCATCACCTACCAGTTCGTGCACTCGTTCTTCGATCCGTGGCACCTGCTGTTCAACATGTTGTTCCTCTACCTGTTCGGCTCGCTCATCGAGCCGCACATGGGGAAGCGGGCGTTCATCAGGCTCTACGTGCTGGCTGGCCTGCTGGGCGGG
>QJVU01000370.1 GCA_003235605.1 Planctomycetota bacterium
TCGCGGAGCCGGACTGGCTGCTCACGGAGTCCTCGCGGCTCCTGGGGCAGGAGGCAAGATGAAAGCGCTCGGAATGCTGCTCGCCCGGTGTGGCTTCGCAGCCTGCTGGCTGTTTGGAGGAGGAGACTTGGCGGGGCAGTTGCCGGAACCACCGCTGGCAGTGGATCACAACGAGGACCCCCGGGTCTTCGAGACGGTCATCTATGCCACCGAGTGCCCGGTGGAGTTCGTCCTCGGCAAGAAGACGCCGGGGATGGCATTCAATGGCTCCGTGCCGGGCCCGACGATCGACGCGGCTGTGGGGGATACGTTGATCGTCCACTTCATCAACATGCTCGCCGAGCCCACGGTGCTGCACTGGCACGGCGTAGCCACGCCAGCGACGATGGACGGCAGCCAGATCTCACAGGTCCACGTGCCGCGGTCGGGGTACTACCGCTACGAGTTCAGGCTCAACGTGGCCGGCACGTTCTGGTACCACCCCCACGTCAACACCAACCAGCAGATCGAGAAGGGGCTCTACGGAGCGTTGATCGTGCGCGACCGCCAGCAGGACGAGGGCCTGCGGGTGGCCCGCAGCAACGAGCGGGTGGTGTTCCTCGACGATGTCAAGCTGGACGAGAACTTCCAGATTGCGCCCTTTGCCACGGACATGGGCACCGGTTTCGTGCCCTGGGAGCGGGCGGAGGACCTGGCCAACTCGCGGATCGGGAACCACCTCCTTGTGAACGGTCGGGAGGTCACGGACGAGCAGCTGCCAAGCCTCGAGGTACGGGCTGGGTCGCCCTACCGCCTGCGGCTGATCAACGTCTCCAGCGGACGCATCTTCCGCCTGGACCTGAGCAACGCCAGACCGAGGCTGTTCGCCGTGGGTAGCGACCAGGGGCTGTGGAACACGCTGGAGTCCGTCCGGCCCATCGATCAGGTGATCAACAAGCTGGGCCACCACAACGAGCTGATCTCCAACCCGGATCCCAGGCTCGGGGTGACGCTCACCCCAGGGGACAGGATGGAGCTGGTGCTGGTGCCGGCCGGGGAAGCGGGGGACGAGTTCATGATCCGTTCCCATGACTTCATCAAGGGCAAGCACACGGCGTTCCGGGACCCGGAGGGCAACCTGCTCTTCGGCCATGACCACTTCGACGGGGCGGAGAAGCCCCGGTCGCTGATCCGGGTGAAGATCGGTGGCAGCGTAGCGTCGGAAGCAGCCTGGTCGCCGCCGTCGAGCCTGCGTCGGCACGCGATCCGCAAGCTGGTGCCGGACTCGGACCTCGCCCCCCTGCCGGTGTTCTTCGGCCACAGCCAGCCCGCCGTAGAGGATGGCAACGTGATGTTCTTCCTGAAGGTCGCCAAGGCCAGCGAGCTGATGCAGGCGGTGAGGGCGCGGAAGCCCGTGCTGCCTGCGGACTACGATCCCCGGCCGATGATGAAGCAGGGGGCCGAGGACGCCTATGAGGTGCGGGTCGGCGAGGTCCGCTGCTGGGAGGTGGTGAACTTCACCGGCAACGACCACAACTTCCATGTCCACGGGTTCCGGTTCCAGCATCTGGACACCGAGTTCATCGACCTGGACGAGAAGGAGAACAACCGTAAGGAGGAGCCCCTGCGGCTGGCCTGGGAGGACACGATCCGCATTCCCAAGCGCGCCGGGCTGTCCCTGGGCCGGAGCTACACGATCGTCCGTCTGGCCATGCGGTTCGATGACGCGGACCTGCCGGTCGGGCTGCGCCGCGCGCCAGCGCAGCTGCTGGCTGGCGGGCTGTCCCCCGGGGCCACGTCCTCGGGCGGCTGGCTCGTCCACTGCCATTTCCTGGAGCACGCCGCCAAGGGAATGATGTCCTTCATCGCGGTGAAGCGGTGAGGCGCGGCCTCTGCTCCAGCTTCACTTCTGCTTCTTGTCGTCTTTCTCCGCGAGACGCTTGGCAGCCTGGCCCTTGGCCTGCTTGACGACCCGGGACACCACCTGGGCCGGCAGAAGGAAGTTCTGCGGGGCTGCATCGGTGCCACTGCCGAGGCTGCTGATCATGATGCCGAAGCCTCCCCTCGACTCGTCGCTCTTGATGCCGGAGGAGATCTTCACCATCGCGCCGAGAATGGTACCGCGGCTGTCGAACACCGGGTGTCCGTCCGGCGCCGGGATACGATCCAGGATCCACGCCTTGCGTGGCTTGCGGATCTGGCCAGCTATGGTGGTGGTCCTGAAGTAGGCGGCATGGTCGAAGCCCTTGCCCAACCGGCACACCGTGACCACCGGGTCGCCCACGGCAGCGTCCGTGGCCGAGCTACTGAAGTCGACGGCGGTAACCTCCTTCTCTCCGAGCTGCAGGGTCTGAACGAACGCAAGCCCCAACTTGGTCTCGGTGGCTGCAAGGAACGCGGGATACTCCTTCTCGTCCTTCTCGAAGATCACCTTGAAGTCCCGCGGCGTGATCTGCATGCGGAAATCACCGGCTTGGTGGGCACCGAAATCCGGAGGAGTGAAGGCCGCGTTGCTGGTCATCACCAGGCCACTGGGATCAACCACCACGCCGTGGAGCTCGGCGTTGGACTCGCTGTCCTGGGAGCTGCCGCCACCGACGAAGCTGGTCTTCAACACGACCTTGATGGTCACGATGGCCGGCGCCCACCTGGCCAGCAGGTCGGCGGGAGCGGTCTTGGAGGTCTTGGCGGCATCCTGGGCCTTCGTGACTGGCGCCTGTGCGCCAAGACCTGGCGAGATCAGACCGGGAGAGATCCAAAGGAGGCAGGGGACCAGGAGGAAGGCGAAAGGAAACGGTTGCGCGGGTTTCATGGTTTCTCCACTCGGTGAACTCACTTCTTGCGGCCCTCCCACTGGGGCTCCACGAAGACAAAGTGCGTGCGGTAACCGCGGCGGAGGAAGATCCTGACCAGCGCAGGGTGTTTCCGGTCGACCTCAGCCATCGCTGCCTCGAAGGTCTTGATGTCGGTCACCTCCGCGCCGTCGATCGACAGTATGAGGTCGTCGATGTGCAAGCCGGCTATCTGTGCCCAGCTCCCGCTTTCGATCGCAGTCACCATGACTCCTCGTTGGTCCTTTGGCCAGGAGAAGCGGGAACGGTCCAGCAGGTTGATCTCCCGCACCGAGAACTCGAAGGCCGCGTGCTTGGCCTTCTTGGCGTCCAGGCTCGTTTCCGGAGTTTCCTCCAACATGACCTTCAGCTTCAGGTCCGTCCAGCCGCCGGGCGCGGCCCGGCTTACGGCCAGCTCGACCTCGTCCCCGATCATCAGGTTCCTGATCGCCTGGCGCAGGTCCTCCGCATCCTGGGGTCGGTAGGCCTCCAGCTTGTCGTCGTTCAGCGCGGTGATGATGTCGCCCGAGCGGAGTCCTGCTGCAGCGGCCTTGGTCCAGGGCAGGACCTGGGTTACGCGGAATCCCCGTGCTTTCAGTCCGAGTGCCCTCGCGACCTTGGTGGTAAGCACCTGGGTGTGCACACCGAGCCAGGGCGTAGGGAGCTCGTGCCCTCCCGACGGCGGCTTTTCCGGTTCGACCTCCACGACGGTCAAGAGCGACTCGCCCCGTCGGCGGTAGGAGACCGCCAGCTCGGTCTTGCCGGCTGCCTCCATGATGATCGTTTC
>QJVU01000171.1 GCA_003235605.1 Planctomycetota bacterium
TGCTGTGGCCCGAAGGTGTCGTGAGCGGCAACCAGAACGCGGCCCTGAACCTCTCGTATGCGGCGCCTGGCAAGGGTGACGCGCAGAACGACTGGGTGAAGAACGAGTTGTTCAAAGACTCCGGCATCAAGGGTGGCAACAACTCGGAGCGCTTCTACGGCCTCTCACGTACTATCGGCAGCCAGGTGCTCGTCTTCTATTCGAAGCCGTCGGAGAGCTACAACACGCTCTACTACGAGATCTGGGCCAACGGCAAGTCGCTGTTGCCCCAGCCCATCAAGCTGTCTGCGACCACCACGACCAACCGTTTCGAGTGGGTGACCGGCGTCCGCCGCCGTCACAACGGTCATGCTCCCATGGCGTTGACCTGGGGTCTCCGCACGGCGGGCACCAACTCCGGCCAGGTGGACATCTGGCGCGTTGGCAGCCGCGGCTTCTACACCGTCTATGGCAGCGGCTGCCAGGGCAACCTGGGCGACGAGCCCAAGGTGACGGCGAACGTCCTTCCGAGCCAGGGCGCCACCAACACGGTGACCTGGTCGGGCATGCCCCAGAGCTCGACGTGCTGGCTGGGTATCGGTCTGAACGCGACCACTCCCGTCCCGATGACCAACTTCGGTGCCCCGCTCTGCACCCTGGACATCGATCTCGCCCTGGCTGTCTTCGGGGGCTCCACGACGTCCACCGGCACCTACGTGTTCGGCGCCAGCGTCCCCAGCACACCAAGCCTCGCGGGCTTCGGTGTGCAGTTCCAGCTGCTGTCCGCGGCTGCAGGTTCCCCGGGTGGCGTGATCTCCTCGCCCGCGGTGGCCTGGCGATTCTAGGTCTCCAGGAGAGCGCGAGGATCCATCCACAGCCAAGACCGAGTCCGGCAGCCGTTCCGAGGACCCGCTGCGTGGTCCGGCGTCGATCTCGCCGGGTCCGGAGAATGGAAGTACCGGCTTTCGCGGAGCGACGTCGACGAGATCGATGCTGCTGTCGCTGGCGTGCTCCGTCGCGGGCTGGCAATCGAGTGTGTGCGCCGGAAGGACTTTCCCCTGCCGTCGCTGGGTCCGGTGCTTGCGGGAATCCAGGAGGAAGTGGTGAACGGCCGCGGCTTCGTCCTGATCAAGGGTGTTCCGGTGGGTCGGTATTCCATGCAAGAGGCTGCAGCAGCCTTCTGGGGCATCGGCACCTATCTCGGGGAAGCGGTTCCGCAGAACGCCAAGGGACATCTCCTCGGTCACGTCCGGGACATCGGGCATGACCCACACAACCCCCTGCATCGCGTCTATGCGACGAACTACAGGCAGCCCTTCCACACCGATTCCTGTGACGTCGTCGGCCTCCTCTGCCTGCGCCCGGCCAAATCCGGAGGACGCAGCAGCATCGTCAGCTCGGTCACGATCTACAACGAGATGCTCGCATGTCGCGGCGATCTCGTGGACGTGTTGTTCGAACCCTTCCATGTGGACCGCAAGGGCGAGGTTCCCGAGGGCAAGAAGGACTACTACTGCATGTCCGTCTTTCACTCCCACGCCGGGCACCTGATCACGATCTATGCCCGGGACTTCATCGAGGCTGCGCAGCGCCACGAGGAAGTGCCTCGTCTGACCGCACGACAACTCGACGCCCTGGACATGGTCGATGCCCTTGCGGCAAGGGACGACATACGTCTGGACATGGAGCTGGAATCGGGAGACATCCAGTTCCTGCACAATCATCAGGTGCTCCATTCCCGCACACCCTACGAGGATCATCCCGAGGCGGAGCGCAAGCGACACTTGTTGCGACTGTGGCTGTCGCCACCCAATGGCTGGCCTCTACCCCCGGTCTTCGAGGAACGCTACGGTCCCATCGAGGCGGGCAGGCGACGGGGAGGGATCATCGTGCCAGGCAGCAAGGAGCACGTGACGCTGGTAGCAGAGTAGCAGGGCGCACTGACGCGTCGCGTGCATTGACGCGCCGGCACGTTGCGCCGAAGATGGCCCTTCGCGCCCCGGCAGAAGATGGAGGCCACCCCACGATGATCCGTGCCCACCCGGCGCTCGCATTGTGCGCTGTGCTCACCGCCACCCTCTCCGCCTTCTCCACCCTTGCTGCGCAGGGCAAGATCGAATGGGAGAAGGACTTCGACGCTGCCCTCGCCAGGGCCAAGAAGGAAAACAAGTTGCTGGTCGCCTGCATCAGCATGAAGGGCGAACGGGTGTGCGACGTGATCCTCGCCGAGCACTACTGCGATCGGAGGATCGTCGCGCTTTCGCGGAACACCGTGAACCTGTTCTGCTCGCCCCACGGCACCGCGGCGCAGAAGCAGATGGAGCAACGGGTCCGGGTGGACCTCCTGAAGAAGTCGGCAGACGACTTGATCGTGGCTCCCCAGCACGTGGTCTTCTCGCCGGATGGCAAGATGATCAGCTCGGTGCCGTACTTCCTGTCCGTCGGCGAGCTGGAGTGGATGTGGGCCGAGGCGCTGCGGAAGCACGATCCCGGCTTCCAGTGGGAGTACGGGGAGCGGGTCCGCGCTCCGGGCCGCCTGAAGACGGCAAAGGTCGAGACGACCAAGGAGATCGTGGCGCCGCCCACGAAGCGGGAGCTGGATGAGATCCTCCGGAAGATCAAGCGCGAGTCGGGAGGCTACCACGGCTCAAAGGCGAAGCTTCCGGTCATCGTCCGGCATCCGGGGTCCGTGGCGCGCAAGTTCGTGGAGCGCATCCTGGAGTCCCTGGAAACGTCAGACAAGGAACGGATCCTGGTGCTGCAGACGATCGGCAGGAACTCCCCTCGCTCATGGTACGGCGTCGTCACGCCGATGCTGAGTCGCGACCATCCGGGAGTTCGCGCGGCGGCTGCCCACGCGCTGCGCGACCTCGGTGAACACAAGGCGGTTGGAGGTCTCATCTCCCGCTGGCGGAAGGAGGCGTCACCCGAGGTCTGCGGCGAGCTGCTGCGGGCGATGGCGGCTTGCGGCCCGACGGACGTGCCGGTGATCAAGCTCCTGCCGTTCGTGGTGAAGGAACACCCGGAAGAGGGCGTGCGTGTTCACGCGGTCGTCGCCATCGCGGCGCTCGAGAGTCGCAACGCCGTCACCACGGGGTTGACGGCCGCGCTCGCCGACGCCGCGCCACGGGTGCGGGCCACGGCAGCCTACGCCATCGCGTCCCGACGGGACGCCGAGGTTCTCGGGGCGCTGGAGGCGGCCGCCGCGAAGGAGCAGGACAAGGACGTCAAGCGCTGGATGGAAGCCGCGGGTAAGGTCATGGACGGTGAGTCCATGGAGGTGTTCGGAGAGTTCCTGAAGGAGGTCGCGAAGATCTCGGATTGAATCAGCAGGCAGCGAACGCAGGCACTGCAGTCGCTGAGGCTTCCGCCAGGGCGGCGACAAGGCTGGCCAACAACGGCTGAAGTCGTGCCATGCAACCGGATCCCCGTTACCATGGTCCCCTCGCCCGTTTCGTAGCAACCCTCAACCCGCCCGCTTGCCATGAACATCCCAGCGGACATCCGGAGATTCCTCGTTGCTCTCGCCATGCCGATTGCGATCGCCTGCGGGTCCAATGCCCAGCGCCCGGCGTGGTTCCACGCCCCGTTGCTCCTGGAGACGCTTCCCG
>QJVU01000030.1 GCA_003235605.1 Planctomycetota bacterium
GCCATGAGCCGGCCTGTGCGCTCGGCGTCAGGGGCATCGATGTCCGCGAGGTCGCCAAGAAGGACATGGATGCCGCGCACCCGAGCATCTTCCTTGCAACGGATGCGAATCGGTTTGGGCGTCGTCGTGCCACCCTCGTCACCGCCAACAGCGGTCAGAACCAGGACTGCCAGACTCTCGAGGATCATTGCTTCTCCTGCTACCTACCTGACGATGTTGGTAGCGACCTGAAGCATCTGGTCGCTGGCTTGAATGGCACGGCTGTTCACCTCGTAGGCCCGCTGGGCCACAATGAGGTTCACGAGCTCGTTCACGATTTCGACGTTGGAACGCTCGATGTAGTTCTGGCGCAGGGTTCCCACGCCTTGCTCGCCCGGCGTGACCTGGATGGGGCTGCCTGAGGCGGCAGTCTCCCGCAGCACGTTGCCCCCTTCGGAGAGCAGCCCCGACGGATTGATGAACCGGTGGAGGTTGATCTGGCCGAAGATCTGGGTGGCGTTGGGTGCGCCTGCCTGCCGTCCGGTCACCCGGCCGTCCGGACCGATGCTGATGTCAAGGACGTCCTGAGGCAGGGTGATCTCCGGTTGCAGCACGTGGCCAGCGGACGTCACCAGGCGGCCCTGGGCGTTGACCTGCAGGTGTCCGTCCCGGGTATAGGCTTCGGAGCCGTCGGGAAGCCGGATGAGGAAGAAACCGTCGCCATCGATGGCCACGTCGAGTTGACGATTCGTGCCCTCCAGCGTGCCCGGGGTGTAGATCTTCGTGGTGCCCGAGAGGCGGGCCCCGGAGCCGATCTGCAGGCCAATCGGGCTGGGGGTGCCGCTGGCATCCTGGCGCAGTCCAGGTGTCTGGAGGGTGACGTAGAGCAGGTCTTCGAAGGTCGCCTGGCTCCGCTTGAACCCCGCGGTGTTCACGTTGGCGATGTTGTGGGCGATGGTGTCCACCATGGTCTGCTGAGCTTTCATGCCCGTCGCCGTGGTGTAGAGACTCTTGAGCATCGTTCTTCCCCTCTCGCTATCTCGCGAGCGATGTGATGTAGGCTTCCTTGATCCGTCCCAGCGTTGTCAGCGCCCCCATGCTGGCTTGGAACCCCCGCTGGGCGGCGATCATGTCCACCAGCTCTGTCACAGGGTCCACGTTGCTTTGTTCCAAGGCACCCTGGACGATCTTGTCCGTTGGTGAGGCTGTGACCTTGCCGATGTCCGGATAGCTGTAGAGACCGTCTCCCACCGGAGACAGCTTCGTCGTATCCGGCACTTCGAACACTGCTATCCGCCCAACCGTGACCTCGGTGTTGTTGTCCCGAACGGAGATCTCACCAGCGGGCGAGATCTGCATCCGGTTCAAAGCCCAGTCACTGTCGACTCTCTGGAAAGAGATCGGCCGGTGGTCTCCATCGAGAATCCGGTGGTCGGCCGTAGTGACCAGGTCGCCGTCATGGTTGAGTTGCAATTCGCCTGCACGGCTGAAGAACATCCTGCCGTCAGCGCGGAGGACCTTCAGAAACTGCCCAGACTGGATGGTCATGTGGCTGGAGTTGCCCGTGGCGGTGGGGCTCCCCGGGGACAGGTCGCATACTTCGGTGTAGCGCGTCGTCGGAAAACGGCCCTCCAACAACTCGTTGAACTCCTGGTCCATGGGACTCGCCACCGGGATGCGGCGCTTGAAACCGGTGGACGTGACGTTCGCCAGGTTGTGGGCGATGGCCGCCTGACTCTCCGACAGGTAGTTCAAGCCGCGAATCAGAGCGATCTCTCCGGGGCCGGCCATCGCATTACCTCACGATGTTCAGGAGCTCGGCCAGGACCTCGTCGGTCGTTGTGATCACCCTCGCGCTGGCTTGAAAGCCGCGCTGGGCCTCGATCAGCTTCACGAACTCTGACGCGATGTCGACATTGCTGCTCTCCAGGGAGCCAGCGCGAATCACACCAGCGCCTCCGGATCCGGCTACGGTCGAGATCGGCGTGTCGGAGTTGGGCGCTGCCACGAACATGGTGTTGCCCGCGCGCAGCAGACCGTTCGGGTTCGGGAACACGGTGATCCGCAGGGTGTCGAGGGTCTGGGTCTGACCATTGCTGAAGTGGCCGGTGAGGTTCCCACCCGGGGTAAAAGAGACACCCAGCAGTTCGCCGGCAGCGTACCCATCCTGGTCGACCGCTGCTGCCGAAGCCTGGCTGCCGGTGAGCACCAGGCCGTCGGTCTGGCCGGGGGTGCCCAGATTCAGGGTAACGGCCTGTGTGGGTCCGACGCCCGCGAACGCGAGCTGCAGTGTGGCGGCAGCGGGGGAGGACAACGCGCCATTGGAGTCGAAGGTTATGTTGGAGATCGATCCGCTGACGACGGTGCCCTCGCTGGAGTCCATCGTGGCCTGCAGGCTCCAGACCTTCGGGTCGGTGTCGGAGCGGGTGAAGGTCAACGTCACGGGATGCAGGAGCCCCAGCGAATCGAAGAGGCTGACCTGCGTGATGTGCTGGTCGGGACCGGTCCCTACCTGGGTCTTCTCGAAACCGGGGAACACGCTCTTGCCCACGTTGGTGGCGCGGTCTGTCAGCGTGAGGGCGAGGCTGGCAGGGCCTTTGCTGTTCGCAGACAGCTCCAGGACGCCGGTACTCGAGCCGCCACTCTGCTGCAGGGACACCGTGGCACCTGTAGGGTTCGACGAGTTGAAGGCGCTGTTGATGAAGTCCATCAGGTGTTGGAGAGTCGTGCCGTTCTGGCCTGGACCGTTTCCATAGGTGAAGGTCGCGTTCGCCGGTGTGCCGTCAGGCAGCGAGCCACCGACTTCGATGGCATCGCCGGCAACATATGCGGTGATGCGGCCTGCCAGGTTGGCCAGGTCGGTCGTGGAATCGGCAGGAGACTCGGTGCCGGTGTTGGTGAAGGGGGTCAGACCCATCGCGGCCAGGAGGCCCGAGGAGCCACCGGTCGTGCCTTCTGAGAATCGCAACGTAGCTTCCGTTCCCAGTTTCGTGGTCACGATATCCACGGCACCGGTGCTGCCGTTCGGCGTAGCGGCGATGTCCGAGCCCAGCACCGTGCTCAGCTTGGTGGCGATCTCCGCAGCCGTGGCGCTGGTGGGAACCGCGAAGTCCGCGGATGTGAAGGTCACGGTGATCGGCGCCTTGTTGTTGATCGAAACCAACAGCGAGCCGCCGAGGTGAGAGCTCATGTCGTAGGTGGGAGCCGTACCCGTGGGCGGGTTCATGGTGTGTTGGGCAGGCGTGCCAGCCATGAACGGGCTCGATGACTCGACTATGTCGTTGAGGGGCCCTGTGACCTCGGCTGGCAGGTTCCCCTGGAACGTCACGTTTCCCGTGGCCCGCGCCGGCAGGGTGCTGGTGGTCGGGACGGCGATGTTCGAGCCGCTGGAATTCAGGACCCGGAGACCGGTCCGGAGATCCACGAGGTTGCTGTTGGCATCAACACCGAAAGCCCCGGCTCGGGTGTAGTACGTCTGCGTCCCATCCGTAAGAGTGAAGAAGCCCTTGCCTTGCAGCGCGACGTCCAGCGCTCGACCGGTGTCCTGGAACGTGCCTTGCTCGGTATTGAGGTCGATCGAACCTATGGCTGTCCCGAGACCGAGCTGGATC